>JAGCOT010000097.1 GCA_017645365.1 Neisseriaceae bacterium | reverse complement strand
TGACCGCAAATCTTTCCCACTTTTCTTGAAAGAATGTGAGTTTAGATTTAACTATGGGACACCAAGACAGCAACTCAAAACCTTGCGAAAATGGTGTGGAATTTAACAATTTTTTGGGCTAATCTAATACAGCCCCTAGATTTAACTATGGGACACCAAAACAGCAACTCAAAACATTGCGAAAATGGTGTGGAATTTAACAATTTTTTGGGCTAATCTAATACAGCCCCAAAATATATTAAGTTTTCAGGCAGCCTGAAAAGTTCATACGATGATGAATTCTTTTGTTTCTTTACGCGTACATTCTGAATTTTCTATTGAAGACGGTACGGTTCGTTTAGATGATGCTGTGCGTTTTGCAGTAGAACAGCAATTTCCAGCCATGGCGTTAACTGATGCCATGAATATGTTTGCGGCGATTAAGTTTTATAAATCCTGTCGCAATCATGGCATTGTTCCCATTTTGGGCGTTGATGCTGAAATGAAATCGCGTTCCCCAGAGGAACCATCTTCACGATTATTGTTTTTGGCAAAGAATCATCAGGGCTATCAAACATTATGCGAATGGCTCACCAAAGCACATATTGATGAACAGCGAGAAATTCGTCCGCAACTGGATTGGTCTTGGATTGAAAATGACGATCGCACAGGTTTGATTTGTTTGTCAGGTGGTAAAGACGGTGCGATTGGTCAGGCGATTCTCAATGAACAATACAGGCAGGCTGAAAAAATTGCACAATATCTTGCGGATTTGTTTCCGAATGCTTTTTATTTGGAAATTCAACGCTTGCCCGAGCATGATCGTAATGCTTTTTCAGAATCGTTAAATCAACGCTTTGATGCTTTGCGTCAGCATCATGAAACTGCACTTTCAGGCAGCCTGAATATTGCAGAAAAATTAGATTTGCCAGTGGTTGCCACACACCCTGTACAGTTTATGCAAGCCGATGACTTTATTGCCCACGAAGTGCGTGTGTGCATTGGGGCAGGAGAATTGCTTGCTGACGATAAACGAGAAAGAAAATTTCACCCATCGCAATTTTTTTTATCAGGGCAAAGGATGCAGGAATTATTTTCCGATTTGCCCGAAGCGATTGAAAATACTGTTGAAATTGCCAAACGATGTTCCACAGAAATTGTTTTAGGTAAACACTTTTTGCCACAATTTCCTACGCCAAACAATTTGTCTTTGGGCGAATACTTACAACAGGAAGCAAGAGCAGGTTTGTTGCAACGCATGAAGGTGTTGTATCCAGACGAAGCAGAACGCATGCAAAAGCTTCCTGAATACCAGCAACGCTTGGAATTCGAACTGGATATTATTATTCAGATGGATTTTCCAGGATATTTTTTAATTGTCGCCGATTTTATTAACTGGGCAAAAAATAATAACTGTCCAGTGGGACCAGGTCGTGGTTCTGGGGCAGGTTCTTTGGTGGCGTACGCTTTAAAAATCACCGATTTAGACCCATTGCGATACGCCTTGCTGTTTGAACGCTTTTTAAATCCAGAGCGTGTTTCTATGCCTGACTTTGATGTCGATTTCTGTCAGGAAAATCGGTATCGTGTGATTGATTATGTGCGACATCAATACGGCGAAGATGCGGTCAGTCAAATTATTACCTTTTCTACATTGTCCAGTAAGGCTGTTGTCCGAGATGTGGGGCGAGTGTTGGAATTTCCTTTTGCGGTTTGCGATAAATTATCCAAGTTAATTCCAGTAGAAAAAAACAAACCGATGCATTTGGCACAAGCTTTGGAAAGTGAGCCTGAAATCAAAAAATTCTTGGACCAAGAAAACGCACATGAAATCATGTCGTTATCAATGAAGTTGGAAGACTTAACGCGTGGGACAGGAATGCATGCAGGTGGCGTGCTTATTGCCAAAGGAAAATTGACGGATTATTGTCCCGTGTATCGTGCCGCCAATGATGATGCGGTTACAGTTTCCATGTACGATAAAGACGATGTGGAACAAGCAGGTTTGGTGAAGTTCGACTTTTTGGGTTTGCGTAATTTAACCATTATTCGAATGGCAGAAGAGATGATTCAACAACTTCGTCAGGAAGAAATTCATATTGAAGAAATTCCATTAGACGATGCTTCTGTTTATCGAGATATTTTTGCCAAAGGCAATACAACAGCGGTTTTCCAGTTTGAATCCACAGGTATGAAACGCATGCTGAAAGAAGCAGGGGCAACACAATTTGAAGAATTGATTGCTTTTGTTTCTCTTTATCGACCAGGTCCGATGGATTTGATACCAGATTTTATTGCACGCATGCGTGGTAAGCCGTTTGAATACCTGCATCCAGTATTGGAAAGCGTTTTGCGACCTACTTATGGTGTCATGGTGTATCAAGAACAAGTGATGCAAGTGGCACAAGTATGTGCAGGTTATTCATTGGGTGGTGCGGATATGCTGCGGCGTGCAATGGGTAAGAAAAAAGCAGAAGAAATGATTAAACATCGACAGATTTTTGTCGATGGAGCTGCTCAAAAAGGTATTGATGAAGCCAAAGCGAATGAAATTTTCGACTACATGGAAAAATTTGCAGGATATGGATTTAACAAATCTCATGCTGCTGCTTATGCTTTGGTTTCTTATCAAACCGCTTGGTTGAAAAAACATTACACCGCAGAATTTTTTGCCGCCACCATGTCCAGTGAAATGGCCAATACCGACCAACTTAAAATTTTCCATGACGATGCACGAGAAAACGGCATTCAATTTTTACCGCCATTGGTCAATGAGTCTAATTATCGCTTTACGCCATTATCACCCACGCAAATTCGTTATGCTTTGGGGGCGATTAAAGGTACGGGCGAAAATGTCATCAATCTGATTTGTGAAGCCCGACAGGCAGGCGGAAAATTTAAAGATCTGTTTGATTTTTGTCAGCGAGTGGATAAACAGCAAGTCAATCGGCGTGTTTTAGAAGCATTGATTTGTGCTGGGGCTTTTGATGATATCAACAGCAATCGTGCTCAATTACTTGCCAATATTGATTTGGCGATGGATTATGCCGAGCAAAAAGCAGCTTCTCAAATGCAATGCGGATTGTTTGATGCAGTAAGCGATGCGATTGAAGCAGTGCAGTTAAAAGAAGAAAAACCATGGAAGTTAACCGAAAAACTGATTCAAGAAAAAATGGTCATGGGATTTTATTTTTCTGCCCATCCTTTTGAACCTTATGCAAAAGAAATTCGTGCTATTGCATCAACACCATTAAGGCATCTACAACCTTTGGGATTTAAAAAAACTGCTTGGATTGGTGGTTTTGTAACTTCCGTGCGTTTTATTTATACAAAAGACAACAGCAAATTGTACATAGTGGTTTTGGAAGATAATACAGGTAAGCAAGAAGTAATGGTGCCTGAAACTACCATACAGGAATACGGCGAAGATTTAAAACCCGATACTGCCTTACTATTTAATTGTCAAATTACAGAAGACCGTAAAGACAACACGCAAGTGCGAATTCTTGCCAAGCAGATACGAGGTTTAAATCAAGTACGCATGAGTCGTATACGATATGTAGAAATCATTTTGCATCATGAAGACCCGATTGAGCAAATTGCACAAATCATTCAAACCGCCCCCAAAGGAGAACGCACAGTTCCCATCAGTATTGAATACATAAGTAATCAAGTTTCAGGCAGCCTGAAAAGCGATATAACGGTTACACCATCACAAGAGTTGCTCGAAGAGATTGGTAATTTGATTGGACATCAACATATTGAATTAAAATTTTAAGAGTTCAAGCTCTTATACAAGTGCTTTTTGTAACATCTCGTTACAGATGACTCGCAAAAAATGAAAAACACACTTGCCAAAAAACAAAAAGGCTCGTATAATCTTTCTTTTGCTTCGGTGAGCGAAGCGTTTTTTCTTTACCCTTCGGGAACTGGAACAGATTGAGCAATACCTTAAATTTAAGGTTTCAGGCAGCCTGAAAAGCATTTTTAGGTGCAAGTCTGAACAGATCAATTATGCCAGTTATAGATTAGGATATACACAAATGATTCAGATGCAGACCATGTTGGATGTGGCTGACAACTCTGGTGCACGCCGTGTGATGTGCATTAAAGTGTTGGGTGGCTCAAAACGCCGTTATGCTTCTGTTGGTGACATCATCAAAGTAACAGTTAAAGATGCTGCACCACGCGGGCGTGTAAAAAAAGGTGAAGTATACAATGCGGTGGTTGTGCGTACAGCTAAAGGCGTACGCCGTGCAGACGGTGCATTGATTAAATTTGATAACAATGCAGCAGTTTTGCTCAATAATAAATTGGAACCTTTAGGTACTCGTATTTTCGGTCCTGTAACACGCGAATTGCGTACAGAGCGGTTCATGAAAATCGTATCTTTAGCGCCAGAAGTAATTTAAGGGAGCCTTGGTATGAAAAAGATTATTAAAGGCGATAGAGTAGTTGTTATTGCTGGTAAAGATAAAGGTCGTCAAGGCGAAGTTGTTCGAGTTTTGGGTGATCGTGTGATTGTTGATGGTGTGAATGTTGTGAAACGCCACCAAAAACCTAATCCTATGCGTCAAATTGAAGGAGGCATTATTACCAAAAATATGCCTTTGGATGTTTCTAATGTAGCCATTTTGAACCCAGAAACACAAAAAGCTGACCGAGTAGGTATTAAGGTGCTCGAAAATGGCGAGAAAGTGCGTTTTTTCAAATCTAACGGTGCAGAAATCGCACGCAAGGAGTAAGAAATGGCACGATTAAGAGAATTTTATAAAGATACAGTAGTTCCTGAATTGATGAAAAAATTCAACTACAAGAGCGTTATGGAAGTTCCACGCATCGAAAAAATCACCTTGAACATGGGTGTTGGTGAAGCGGTTGCGGATAAAAAAGTGATGGAACACGCTGTGGCGGATATGGAAAAAATTGCGGGTCAAAAACCAGTGGTTACAGTGGCACGCAAATCAATCGCAGGTTTTAAAATCCGTGATAATTATCCAATCGGCTGTAAAGTAACCTTGCGTCGTGAGCGTATGTTTGAGTTTTTAGATCGTTTGATTTCTATTGCATTGCCTCGCGTTCGCGATTTTCGTGGTGTTTCTGCGAAATCATTTGATGGTCGTGGTAATTACAATATGGGTGTGCGTGAGCAAATCATTTTCCCAGAAATTGAATACGACAAAATTGATGCGTTGCGTGGTATGAACATCACGATTACCACAACAGCGAAAACTGATGAAGAAGCTCGCGAATTGCTGGCTTTATTCAAATTTCCATTTAAGGGTTAATTATGGCTAAAAAATCTTTAATTAACAGAGATCTGAAGCGTCTTGCTATGGCGAAAAAATATGCCGCAAAACGCGAAGCAATTATGGCCGTTATCAACGACAGCAATGCAACGCCAGAAGAAAAATTCGAGGCTCGCTTGAAATTTCAAGCCATTCCTCGTAATGCAATGCCTGTTCGTCAGCGTCGTCGTTGTGCATTGACGGGTCGTCCTCGCGGTACTTTCCGTAAGTTTGGTTTGGGGCGTACAAAAATTCGTGAAATCGCCATGCGTGGTGAAATCCCTGGTGTGATTAAGGCCAGCTGGTAATAGGAGAGAAATAATGAGTATGCATGATCCTATTTCCGATATGTTGACCCGCATTCGCAATGCTCAACATGCGAATAAGGTTAATGTTTCGATGCCATCTTCTAAATTGAAGTGTTCTATTGCACAAGTTCTGAAAGAAGAAGGCTATATTGAGAATTTCGCTGTCAGCACAGATGCAAAACCAGTGTTGACCATTGACTTGAAATATTATGCAGGCCGTCCTGTTATTGAGCAGATTAAGCGTGTTTCACGACCAGGCTTGCGTATTTATAAAGGTGCACAGGAAATTCCAAGTGTAATGAATGGTTTGGGTGTTGCTATTGTTAGCACTTCCAAGGGTGTAATGACTGACCGCAAAGCAAGAGCCAACGGTGTTGGTGGTGAGTTGCTTTGTATTGTGGCATAAGGAGGAAAACGATGTCGCGTATTGCAAAAAATCCAGTGACAATTCCTTCTGGTGTTGATGTTAAGGTCGCTGATGGTGAAATTACTGTTAAAGGTAAATTGGGTGAGTTGAAACAGCGTCTGAATGACCAACATGTCGAAGTGAAAGTGGACAATGGTCAGATTACATTCAATGTGAAGAATGATAGTCGGGATGCTAATGCTTTATCTGGAACATTCCGTGCATTGATTGCCAATATGGTGAAAGGTGTTTCTGAAGGATTTGAAAAGAAACTTCAATTGGTGGGCGTTGGTTATCGTGCTCAAGCACAAGGTAAAGTTTTGAATCTCGCATTGGGTTACTCTCACCCTGTCATTTACAATTTACCAGATGGCATCACAGCACAAACACCGTCGCAAACGGAAATTGTTATTTCTGGGGCAGATCGCCAAAAGGTGGGTCAAGTTGCAGCAGAAATTCGTGGTTTCCGTGCTCCTGAACCTTATAAAGGTAAAGGTGTTCGTTATGCTGATGAAACAATTGTCTTAAAAGAAACCAAGAAAAAATAATTGAGGTTTTGATGATGAATAAAAAAATAGCTCGTCTGCGTCGTGCACGCAAAACCCGTGCCAAAATTGCAGCAATGAATACTGTTCGTCTGTGCGTTTATCGTAGCAACAATCACATTTATGCTCAAATTATTGATGCCGATCGTGTGCTTGCTCAAGCTTCTAGTGTTGAAGCAGAAGTACGTAGCGAATTTAAACAAGGTGGCAATATTGCAGCAGCAAGTTTAGTGGGTAAGCGTATTGCTGAAAAAGCGAAAGTCGCTGGTATTGAAAAAGTAGCTTTTGATCGTTCTGGTTTTCAATATCATGGTCGTGTCAAAGCACTTGCTGAAGCTGCACGTGAAAATGGTTTGAGCTTCTAAATCAATTACGGAGTCAAGTAATGGCAAAACATGAAACACAAGAAGAACGCGGAGATGGTTTAATTGAGAAGATGGTTGCCGTCAATCGCGTAACAAAGGTGGTCAAAGGTGGTCGCATTATGGCGTTTTCTGCTTTGACAGTTGTTGGTGATGGCGATGGTCGTATTGGTATGGGCAAAGGGAAAGCACGCGAAGTACCTGTTGCTGTTCAGAAAGCGATGGATCAAGCTCGCCGTAATTTAGTCAAAGTTCCTTTGAAAGATGGCACTATTCATCACGAAGTTATTGGTAAACACGGTGCAACCAAAGTATTTATGCAACCTGCAAAAGAAGGTAGTGGTGTGAAAGCGGGTGGTCCAATGCGTTTGGTTTTTGATGCAATGGGTGTTCGTAATATTTCTGCCAAAGTTTATGGTTCAACCAATCCATACAACATTGTTCGAGCAACATTAGATGGTTTGAGTAAACTGTATACCCCTGCCGAAGTCGCTGCGAAACGAGGTTTGACGGTAGAACAAATTTTGGGAGTAGGTCATGAGTAAGAAAACCATCAAAGTAACCTTAAAGAAAAGTTTGATTGGTCGCATTGATTCTCATATTGCTTGTGCCAAAGGTTTGGGGTTGCGTCATCGTGAGCATACTGTTGAAGTTTTGGATACTCCAGAAAATCGTGGCATGATCAATAAAATCAGCTATTTATTGGAAGTGGTGGAATAATATGTACTTGAATACAATTGCACCCGCAGAAGGTGCAACACATGCGGCACGCCGAGTAGGTCGTGGCATTGGTAGTGGTTTAGGTAAAACAGGCGGTCGTGGTCATAAAGGTCAAAAAAGCCGTGCTGGCGGATTTCATAAAGTTGGTTTTGAAGGTGGTCAAATGCCTTTACAACGCCGTTTACCTAAACGCGGCTTTAAATCTATGACTGCTCGATACTGTGCAGAGATTACATTGAGTGAATTGAATTTGATTCCAGTAGATGAAGTTGATGTTTTGGCTTTGAAACAGGCTTGTTTAATTCCTTCTCATGTTAATCAAGTAAAAGTTATTCTTTCAGGCAGCCTGAATCGTGCGTTCACCTTGCGTGGTATAAAAGTAACCAAAGGTGCTCGTCAGGCCATTGAAGCTGCTGGCGGTAAAATTGCCGAATAAGGAATGTACTCGTGGCTAAATCGTCATCATTGGGGACCAGTATTTCACCTGATTTGAAAAAACGCTTGATGTTTTTGATAGGTGCTTTATTTGTGTTCCGTATTGGGTCGCATATTCCTGTTCCAGGTGTTAATCCTGTTGAATTGAACCGTTTGTTTGAAGGTGTGAATAACGGTATTTTGGGCATGCTGAATATGTTTTCTGGTGGCTCATTATCTCGTTTTTCCATTTTTGCCATTGGGATTATGCCGTATATTTCTGCATCTATTGTGATGCAGTTGGCTACGGAAATTGTTCCATCGCTTAAAGCTTTGAAAAAAGAAGGCGAGGCAGGGCGTAGAGTCATCACTAAATACACGCGTATTGGCACGGTGATTTTGGCCGCATTGCAAAGTTTCGCGGCAGCGGTTATGTTGTACAGGCAACCTGGATTGATTGATGTTTCACAATTTGAGTTTTATGTATCCACAGTTGTTTGCTTGACCACAGGCACAATGTTTCTAATGTGGTTGGGGGAGCAAATCACCGAGCGTGGCGTGGGCAACGGTATATCGCTCATTATTTGTGCAGGTATTGCTGCTGGTATTCCTGGTGCAATTGGAAAATTGTTTAGTATGACTGCACAAGGCAGCCTGAATGCTTTGGTTGCGGTGTTGATTGTTGCAGGAGCATTAGCATTGGTTTATTTGGTTGTATTGATTGAAAGTGGTCAGCGAAAAGTACCGATCAATTATGCGAAACGCCAAATGGGTAATTCCATGATGCCAGCACAAACCAGTCATATGCCATTCAAACTGAATATGTCAGGAGTGATTCCTCCGATTTTTGCGTCCAGTATTATTTTATTTCCAACAACCATCATGAGTTGGTTTGGTGGGTATGGCGGTGATTCTGGTTCGTTTTTAGGTAAATTGGCTCTGTATTTTCAGCACGGTCAGCCTTTGTACATTATTTTCTTTGCATCAGCGATTATTTTCTTTTGTTATTTTTACACGGCATTGGTTTTCAGTCCGCGTGAAATTGCTGATAATTTGAAAAAGAGTGGAGCGTTTGTTCCAGGACAGCGTCCTGGTGAGCATACGGCTAAATATATTGAGAAAGTTGTTTTGCGTTTAACTTTCTACGGTGCTCTTTATATTGCAATTGTTTGTTTGATTCCTGAATTGTTGGTATCGTTTGCGAAGATTCCATTTTATTTAGGAGGTACTTCTTTGTTGATTTTGGTAGTTGTAACTATGGATTTTGCAGGTCAGATTGGCAATTACAGAGTGAGTCAGCAATATGAGTATCTTATGAATAAAAACAAACGCAAATAGGCAGTGTATTTATGGCAAAAGAAGATACGATTCAGATGCAAGGTGAGGTTTTGGAAATGTTGCCCAATGCAACTTTCAAAGTCAAACTTGAAAATGATCATGTAGTATTGGGTTACATTTCTGGGAAGATGCGAATGCACTATATTCGCATCTCTCCTGGGGACAAGGTAACGGTTGAGATGACACCATACGATTTAAGTCGTGCTCGGATTGTTTTCAGGACGAAGTAAGTAGATTTAAGTTAAGAAAGGACTTAACAAAATGCGCGTTCAGCCCTCTGTGAAAAAAATATGTCGCAATTGTAAAATCATTCGCCGTCATGGTGTGATTCGAGTGATTTGTACAGATCCGCGTCATAAACAAAGACAAGGTTAATTTTTTATTTAAGGAATAGGAATTATGGCTCGTATTGCAGGTGTTAATATTCCCAATCATGCCCATATCGTTATTGGATTACAAGCGATTTATGGTATTGGTTCTACACGTGCTCGTTTAATTTGTGAGCGTGCGGGTGTGGGAACGAGCGAAAAAGTCAAAGATTTGACTGAAGCTCAATTAGAAGCGTTGCGTTCGGAAGTTGCTAAATTTGAAGTAGAAGGCGACTTGCGACGTGAGGTAACCATGTCTATCAAGCGTTTGATGGATATGGGTTGTTATCGCGGTTTCCGCCATCGTCGTGGATTACCGTGTCGTGGTCAGCGTACTCGTACCAATGCGCGTACTCGTAAGGGTCCTCGCAAAGCGATCGCTGGTAAGAAATAGAAACAAAATCTTAAGATTAAGGATTAAGTAACAATGGCTAAAGCAAACACAGCCCGTGTGCGCAAAAAAATACGCAAAACAGTTAGTGATGGTATTGTGCATGTTCATGCCTCTTTCAATAACACCATCATCACCATTACAGATCGTCAAGGCAATGCATTATCTTGGGCTACCTCTGGCGGTGCAGGTTTTAAAGGTTCGCGTAAGAGCACACCGTTTGCCGCACAGGTTGCGGCAGAAGCAGCTGGTAAAGTTGCCCAAGAGTATGGTGTTAAAAACTTGGAAGTATGTATCAAAGGTCCTGGACCTGGTCGTGAATCTTCTGTTCGTGCACTCAATGCTCTTGGTTTCAAAATAACCGCTATCACGGACGTCACTCCAGTTCCACATAATGGTTGCCGTCCTCCGAAACGTCGTCGTATTTAATAAGGAGGTAGAAAACATGGCACGTTATATTGGTCCTAAATGTAAACTTGCTCGCCGAGAAGGAACAGACTTATTCTTAAAGAGTGCCCGTCGCTCATTAGAAGATAAATGTTGTAAAAAGGGCGGTAATCGTAAAGGTCGTTCGATTGATCAAGCACCTGGTCAGCATGGTGCCAATCGTGGTCGTATTTCTGACTATGGTACTCAATTACGAGAAAAACAAAAAATTCGCCGTATTTATGGTGTATTAGAGCGACAATTCCGCCGTTATTTTGCGGAAGCAGAACGCCGTCGTGGTTCTACTGGTGAATGGTTATTGCAACTTTTAGAATCTCGTTTAGATAATGTTGTTTATCGTATGGGATTTGGTTCTACTCGTGCAGAAGCACGCCAGTTGGTGAGCCACAAAGCGATTACTGTAAATGGTCAAGTGGTGAATATTCCTTCTTATCAAGTAAAACCTGGTGATGTTGTATCCGTTCGAGAAAAAGCGAAGAAACAAGTTCGTATTCAAGAGGCATTAGGTTTGGCAACTCAAATTGGTTTGCCTAGTTGGGTTGAGGTTGATGCATCTAAAATGGAAGGTACATTTAAAAACCTGCCAGATCGTTCCGAATTGAGTGGCGATATTAAAGAACATTTGGTGGTTGAGTTATACTCCAAATAATTAGTTTGAACGCAAAGTAAGGACAATGAAATGCAAGCAAGCACTTCTGAATTTTTGAAACCAAGGCAGATTTCTGTTGAGGCTTTGTCCGTTTCGCATGCCAAAATTTCCTTGGAACCGTTTGAACGCGGTTTTGGGCACACTTTGGGAAATGCATTGCGTCGTATTCTTTTATCTTCCATGACAGGTTATGCTCCAACGGAAGTAAAGATTGACGGTGTGTTGCATGAATATTCTACAGTGGATCGAGTAGAAGAAGATGTTGTTGATATTCTTTTAAATCTTAAAGGTGTGGTTTTCAAACTGCATGGTGGTCGCCAAGAGGCTGTATTGACTTTAAACAAAACTGGTGCAGGCACAGTTCGGGCGGAAGATATTCAAACGACACACGATGTAGAAATTCTTAATCCAGAGCATGTGATTTGTCATTTGGCAGAAGGCGGTGTTTTAAACGCGGAGATTAAAGTTGAAGCAGGGCGTGGATATGTTCCTGTGAGTAATCGTCGTATGAAAGATGATGTTCGAGAAATTGGCACCATTTTATTAGACGCAAGTTTTTCTCCTGTGAATCGAGTGAGTTTTGAAGTCAAATCTGCTCGTGTAGAACAGCGTACGGATTTGGACTGTTTGATTTTAGATGTAGAAACAAATGGTTCGCTTGATCCAGAAGAAGCTGTAAGACAAGCGGCACGGATTTTGATGGATCAAATGAATGTATTTGGAGATCTTCAAAACATGACCATTGAGGAAGAAAAAGACGAAACGCCTCCGATTGATCCCGTTTTGTTGCGTCCAGTTGATGATTTGGAATTGACGGTTCGTTCAGCGAATTGTTTGAAAGCAGAAGACATCTATTACATTGGTGATTTAATCCAGCGTACAGAGACGGAACTTCTGAAAACACCGAATTTAGGGCGTAAATCTTTGAACGAAATCAAGGAAGTCTTGGCGTCCAAAGGATTGACATTAGGTTCTAAATTAGAGAACTGGCCACCTGCTGGTTTGGAACGTTTTTGAACCTGTATAAAAAAGGAAAAACAAAATGCGTCATCGCAATACTAATCGAAAATTAAATCGCACCAGTAGTCATCGTTTGGCTATGTTGCGTAATCTTGCTAATTCATTACTCACGCATGAAAGTATTGTAACCACATTGCCGAAAGCAAAAGAGTTGCGTCGTGTGGCAGAGCCTTTGATTACATTGGGCAAAAAACCAAGTTTGGCGAATCGTCGTTTAGCATTTAGTCGCACTCGCGATCGTGATGTAGTGGTTAAATTGTTTGGCGAATTGGCTGAACGCTTTGCAACACGCAATGGTGGTTATTTGCGTATTTTGAAATGCGGTTTTCGTCAAGGGGACAATGCTCCTATGGCGTTAGTGGAATTAGTGGATGTTCCAGAACGAACAGCGGCTCTTGAAGCAGAAGAAGCCAACGCATAAAGTATCACTTTTTGATTGATACATTCACACAGGCAGCCTGAAAGATATTTTTCAGGCTACCTGTATTTTATTTTAAGAAGATGCAACAACACAAAACTTTCTTTCTGTTCCTTGAAAGTGATTTTTTAAAAATCTTATTTCACAAGGTAAAGCGGTTATTTGTTGCGATATAATCGTTTTCCATTCGATAAATTATTGCAAAACATGAAAAAATTTAAACAGTTTAAATCCTTTTTACAGTTGGCACACAGTGTTCTTTTGCGTCTTGATGCGTATCTTCCCCCTGAATCCAAAGAGCCTGATTGGGATGCTTGGGCTTTTCGTTGGCAGCGTGTAGGACAAAAAGGCATTTTAACTGCCTTGCCTCAACCGCATACTTTTCCATTAAGTCATTTAGCAGCGATTGATCAACAAACGCAGATTTTAGTTCGCAATACTGCCCAGTTTTTAAAAGGTCGTCCTGCCAATAATGCCTTATTGACTGGTGCAAGAGGAACAGGAAAATCTTCTTTAATCAAAGCTTTGTTGTACGAATTTGGCGAGCAGGGGTTGCGTTTGATTGAGGTGGATAAAAACGATTTGCTTTCTTTATCGCATTTATTACCAATTTTGGCGAAGAGAAGCGAAAAGTTTATTATTTTTTGTGATGATTTATCTTTTGATGATGGTGATGATGGTTACAAAGCTTTAAAAACTGCATTGGACGGTGGTTTGTCGATGCGTTGTGAAAATGTTTTGGTGTATGCGACTTCCAATCGCCGTCATTTAATGCCCGAATATATGGCGGATAATTCTGGTTATACAGGCAGTCGTGGCGAAGTGCATCCGCAAGAAACGGTGGAAGAAAAAGTTTCTTTATCTGATCGTTTTGGGCTGTGGTTGAGTTTTTATCCATTTAGTCAGGACGATTATTTGGCTGCGGTGGAAAAATGGATTCAGGCTGCCCAATTGGAGATGAATGAAGAAGTTACAGCAGCGGCATTGCAATGGTCTTTATCGCGTGGTAATCGTAGTGGTCGTACGGCTTGGCAGTTTGTGTGTGATTGGATAGGGCAGCATGAAAGAACTCCCTTGCAAAACTAACAGATGTGATGCACTCAAAATTGTAGTAGCACTTTAAATCGAAGACATAACAAAAGGTTAAGCAAAATTTTAGCTTTGCAGAGACGCAGGTTTTTGGCTTCGTCATCTCCTTTTATTCGCTTTGCGAATAAAAGATTTCACTTCGTGAAATAAACCTTGTTTTAGCTTCGCTTCGCTCGCAGAAACGCAGGTTTTTGCTTCGCAATCCACTTTAACAAACTGCATTTGTTAAAGGTTGATACTTCGTATCAAATAAACCTTGTTTTAAAACTTCTTTGATGATCAACATTCAGAGATTTTCTTGGCAAATTATTCAATTCCATATTTCACCGTAACCACTAATCGTACGCGTTTGCCTACTGTGGTTTTGCTGTATGTGCCGCCATAAGAATCGTCATCGCTATTGCCAATGCTGTCGGAATAAATATTAAATGCCCCTTGTGATGCGGATTTCATAGCACCTACTTTGCCATTTCCTGTTTTAGCAAATTCTTCAGCACGGCGGTAAGCATCTGCTGTGGCTTTGGCTATCAAAGAGTGTTTAATTTCTTCCAAATTACCCAATAAATATTGTGGTTCGTTAAAACGAACTTCATCATGTTCTGCCCGATAATTCAACGCCGCAGCATACGCCTGATTGAGTTTTTTCAAATCTTTGGTGTTAATACGCACATTTTGTGTGGCAGTGTAACCGTCATTGACATAGTGATAACTGTTGTTTTCATACACTTCACGCTGATGGATTTCAATATTAGGATTTTGCACACGCATTTCATCTTCTAAAAATCCTTGTGATTTCAAGAAATCCAAGACAATGGGAAGATTTTTCTTTAAGCCAGATACGCCACTTGCATAATTCGGATAATGCAAAGACACGCCGATCTCCCACTCGGCAAAATCTGCTTGATGAATTTCTTCCGCCAAGCCTTTAACGGTAATTTCACCAGGCTGTCGCAAGTTTTTTAACTGCGAGCCCAATAAGAGAGCAGCAGATGCAAGACCAATCGCTAACACCAAAGCAGGTAAAAGTAAAGAGCGTTCTGCCATGATTCAATCCTTTTTATCGTTAATCCATGCTTTCAGGCTGCCTGAAAGTTATTTTTTCTCATTGGTATTTATTATTGCATATTTAAATTTATTATTTTCATAAATCGTTACACCGTGCGTTTTTTCTAATATTTCTTGGAAAGATTTAAATCCATATTCTTCCCAATTCCATTTGCTCTTGGTTTGATATTCTACTTTGGATATATCCACATACCCTTGTTCATCTTTGTATTTTTCTACTATTTCTTGTAATACAGTAATAAATTCTCTAAATGGAATTTTGCGACAATGCATAATATTTCTATCGTTGGTAGATATTTGTATAGTTCCAAATGATTTTAAATGCTTGGATAATTGAGAAAATCCAAAACTTCTTGGATCATAATCAGGGAGAACATTTCTAATGTATGTTCCTAATTGTCCCACATAAACCCAGCCAGTTTCATCAGCACATTGTTTGATTGCTGAATAAATAATTTGTTGTATGAGTGTTTTTTCATTCAATGATTGTTGGGCATTATTTTGTTTTTCTTTATTATCTTCGGAAGCATCGTCTGATTTTTTATCTATTTTTTCATCAGGAAGTAAATTTTCAAAATAAATAAAACTATCACAAGACATAATCAATGATTTAGGTGTTTTTTGCAAACCAAAACCATAAACCGTCATTCCAGATTGACGCAATCTTTGTGCTAATGGTGTGAAATCGCTATCAGACGATACCAAACAAAAACCATCAAATGTTTTGCTATACAACAAATCCATTGCGTCAATTAAAAGTTGCATATCGGTTGCGTCTTTGCCTTTGACATAAGCAAATTGTTGAATGGGTGTTAGGGAATAATCCAATAATTTATCTTGCCAACTTTGTGGATTTTTTGTCCAATCACCATAAATTCTACGCACCGAAGCAATCCCATACTTGGCAATTTCTTGGAATAATACTTCGGCATAATTGGAAGAAGTGTTATCTGCATCAATTAAAACGGCTAATTTTTTGTTTTCCATAATCAATAATTTCTTAAACGCCTTTTCAGGCTGTCTGAAATTTTACACCAAGCCTTTTTTCGCCAAATACTCTTCGTAGCCGCCTTGATAGTAATCAAAGCCACCTTTTCCGTCTAATTCGATAACTTGCGTTGCCAAAGATGACACAAACTGGCGGTCGTGGGATACAAAAATCAGCGTGCCGTTGTATTTTTCTAATGCCATATTTAAGGACTCAATGCTTTCCATATCCATATGGTTTGTGGGTTCGTCCATAATCATCACATTGGGGCGTTGCAAGATGAGTTTGCCGTAAAGCATTCTGCCTTTCTCCCCGCCTGACAACACTTTCACCTGTTTGCCCACTTCGCTGCCGCCAAACAGTAAGCGTCCCAAAGTGCCGCGAATGACTTGTTCATCGTCCCCTTCGCGTCCCCATTGTCGCATCCATTCGGTGAGCGTCAAATCGCAGTCAAAATCGTTTTCGTGGTCTTGTGGGTAGTAGCCGATTTGGGCTTTTTCTGCCCATTTGATTGTGCCATTGTCGGCTTTGCACCTGCCTGAATAATGTTCATCAAACGCCCCTGCGAGTAATTTTAATAGTGTGGATTTACCTGCACCATTCGGACCGATAATCGCTAATCTTTCGCCTGCGTCCAAGATAAACGACAGTTTTTCAAACAATTTTTTATCAAATGATTTAGCCAAATTTTCCACTTCAACCGCTTGACGGTGCAACTTGGCTTTTTCATCTGCGGTAAATCGAATATACGGATTTTGGCGGCTTGACGGTTTAATTTCCACCATTTCGGCTTTAATTTTATCCGCTTGTTTTTGGCGAGAAGTCGCTTGCCGTGCTTTGGATTTATTTGCCGAAAAACGGGCAACAAATTCTTGCAATTCTTGTAATTTTTCTTTCGCTTTGGCGTTATCTCGCATCGCTCTTTCTTTGGCTTGGGCTGACGCTAACATATAATCATCGTAATTACCAGGGTAAAGCGTAATGCCACCATAATCCACATCAGCCGTATGCGTGCAAACTTCATTTAAAAAATGGCGGTCGTGGGAAATAATAATCATCGTAGAATCGTAATCGTTTAATACCCCTTCTAACCAGCGAATGGTGTTAATGTCCAAATTATTAGTCGGCTCGTCTAACAGCAAAACATCGGGTTTAGAAAATAAGGCTTGGGCTAATAAAACCCGCAATTTAAAACCAGGAGCGACTTCTGCCATTGTGGCATTGTGAAGCGATTGCTCAATACCGACACCGTCTAATAATTCCGCCGCTCTGGCTTCCGCAGTATAACCGTCATATTCGGCAAATTTCGCTTCTAATTCCGCAGCGTGCATATAATCGTCTTCGGTGGCGTTTGGGTTGGCGTAAATCGCGTCTCTTTCGGTCATGGCTGCCCACATTTCGGTGTGTCCCATTAAAACCACATCGAGCACTCTTTTATCTTCATAAGCAAACTGGTCTTGGCGTAATTTACCTAAACGCAAGCCTGCTTCTATTGCCACTTCGCCTGCTGTGGGTTCTAAATCACCGCCCAAAATTTTCATAAAAGTGGATTTACCCGAACCATTGGCACCGATTAAACCATAACGATTGCCACCGTCAAATTTTACCGACACATTTTCAAACAATGGCTTTTCGCCAAATTGCATTGTTAAATTATTTGTACTGATCATTGTTTTAAATTGTCCAAATGAAATTAAGAAAATTCGCTATTTTAGCATTTTCAGGCAGCCTGAAACATAATCGGCAATTCTTTCAGAAGCCCCCTGATGTTGAGAAATCATTTTTTGAGCGGATAATCGCTGTGTTTCGCTTTCTTGATGCAATAAAGATAAAGCCGTTGCCACGCATTCATCGGCATCATTCACTTGCCTTGCTACGCCAGCTTTTAAGGCTTCTTCTGTTGCCGATGCAAAATTGTATGTCGACCATCCAAAAATCACAGAAACGCCACAAGCAATCGGTTCAATAATGTTTTGACACCCAGTATCCACCAATGAACCGCCCACAAAAGCCACATTGGCAATAAGATAATACGCGAACAATTCGCCCATGCTGTCGCCAATCCATACTTGCGTTTGCAAATCTACTTTTTGATTGTCGCTGCGTTTTTGCACGCGAAAACCTAAATTTTCTGCCATATCAAAGGCAGCCTGAAAGCGTTCAGGGTGTCTTGGTATCAACACCAATAAAATGTTTTCTGAATGAATTTTTTGCCATGCTTCTAAAATCAATTTGGCTTCATCAATACTATCTTTTTCTCGCGTACTCGCACACACAAAAACAGGACGATTGCCCACTTTTTGACGAAACTCATTCGCCAAAATTTGCGATGCTCCATCAGGTTGAATGTCGTATTTGCTATTTCCAAATACATGAATATGCTTTGCCCCCAGTTTTTGAAACCGCTGTGCATCGTTTTGTGTTTGGGTCAAAACACCTGCAAATGAAGCAAAGGCAGCCTGAAATAAACCACGAAAACGCTCATAACCTTTTGCTGATTTTTCTGATAATCGTGCATTGGCTAAAATCATGGGAATATGCCGTTTTTGACAAGCATCAAGCAGATTGATCCAAATTTCCGTTTCCATCAAAATGCCTGCAATAGGTTGATGGTCATCTAAAAATTGTTCAACATAATTTTTTCTATCGTAAGGCAAATAACGACATTGCACTTGCGGAAAAAGTTGCTCGGCAGTGGCTCGCCCCGTAGGCGTCATTTGCGTAATCAACAACGGCAAATCAGGATGGCGTTTTTGCAAAGCACGAATAATGGGAGCAGCAGCACGCGTTTCTCCTACCGAAACAGCATGAATCCACAAAACACCTTTGGAAGCATGGTTTTGCATCTTGCCAAATCGTTCGTCCCAATGTTCTAAATAAGCTGGATTTTTCCCCGCACGACGACGCAAATAACGGCGAATCCAAAACGGAGCCAATCGCCATAATCCTTGATAAATCAAAAGAAACATATTCATGATTTACAGTTCTACAAAAGTTCAGGCTGCCTGAAAATCTATTCAGGCAGCCTGAAAGTTTATTGCAAACTCTGATTAAGATAAAGCTTTAACCAACTCTGGAACGGCTTCAAATAAGTCTGCGACCAAACCATAGGTTGCCACATTGAAAATCGGAGCTTCTGGATCTTTATTGATGGCAACAATCACTTTACTGTCTTGCATACCAGCCAAATGTTGAATCGCACCAGAAATCCCGCAAGCAATATACAATTCAGGAGCTACAATTTTGCCTGTTTGACCTACTTGCAAATCATTAGGTGCGTAGCCAGAATCTACCGCCGCACGAGAGGCCCCAATTGCTGCTCCAAGTTTATCCGCCAATGGTGTTAAAACAGATTCAAAGTTTTCTTTGCTACCTGTCCCACGACCACCTGAAACAATAATAGACGCTTGTGTCAATTCTGGGCGTTCAGATTTGGTAACCTCACGACCTACAAAACGAGAAACACCTTGTGCAGCTGTGGCAGAAACGCTTTCTACGGCAGCAGAGCCACCTTCTTTAACTGCTGCATCAAATGCAGTCGCACGGAAAGTGAGCACTTTTTTTCCGCCAACTTTTACTGTTTCAAAAGCATTGCCAGCATAAACTGGATGAACGAATGTATCACCATCGATGACTTCCGTAACATCAGAAATCATGGGAACATCTAACAATGCTGCCACGCGTGGCAATAAATTTTTACCAGCCGCAGTAGATGCTGCTGCAATAATGTCATAATTGGCAGCTAATGCCACTGCTTGTGGAGCAATTTCTTCTGCCAAAGCATTGGCAAAATGAGCTGCTTCTGCGGTAATCACTTTACGCACACCAGTAATACTTTTCACCGCATCAGCCACAGCAGATACGGAATCGCTTGCCACTAAAACATCAACATCACCTAATTTCTGTGCAGCCGTAACTGCATTCAAAACAGCAGGTGCCAAAGTGTTTTCAACTAATTCTGCAATAATCAATACGCTCATTATTCTTCTCCTTAAATCACTTTGGCTTCATTTTTCAATTTATCAACCAACGCCGCAACACTATCCACTTTAATACCAGCAGAGCGTTTTTTAGGTTCGGCATATTGCGTTACAGTAATGCGAGGAGCGGTATTCACGCCTAAATCAGCAGGTGTTGTTTTTTCCAAAGGTTTTTTCTTTGCTTGCATAATGTTTGGCAACTTCACAAAACGTGGTTCATTCAAACGCAAATCAGCAGTAATCACTGCTGGCAGTTTTAATGCCACTTTTTCTAAACCGCCGTCAATTTCACGAGTAACTTCCACTTCGCCAGCACCGATTTCTACTTTCCCAGCAAAAGTCCCTTGACCTGCATTTAACAAAGCGGCAAGCATTTGACCTGTTTGGTTCGCATCATTATCGATAGCCTGTTTACCCAAGAAAATTAAATCAGGCTGCTCTTTATCGACAACCGCTTTTAATAATTTAGCCACTGTCAGTGGCTCGGTGGTGGCGGTATCTTCAATTAAAATGGCACGGTCTGCACCCATTGCTAATGCTGTACGCAAAACTTCTTCAGCTTTCGCAACGCCCACAGAAACCGCAACGATTTCTGTTACTTTGCCTGCTTCTTTCAAGCGGACCGCTTCTTCTACGGCAATTTCATCAAACGGATTCATCGACATTTTGACATTGTCGATATCTACATTGCTACCGTCAGCTTTGACGCGTACTTTTACGTTGTAATCCACAACGCGTTTTACTGCAACCAACGCTTTCATATATTTCCTCTCAACAAAAAAACTTGCTAATTATCCTGAAAAACACACAATAAAACAAGGGGAAACTTACTATTTCCCCATGCTTATCCGTTACTAACAGCACACCAAAGTGCCTTCATCTTCTCCCATCACCACGCGTTTTAGAGCTCCTTCTTTGAAAATGCCAAATACGGTAATGTTGAGCTTTTGTTCACGACACAAAGCAAATGCAGTGGCATCCATGACTTGTAATTGTTTGCTGATGGCTTCATCAAACGAAAGGGTTTTGTAGCGAGTTGCTGCTGCATCTTTTTTAGGATCAGCCGTATAAACGCCATCAACATTAGTGGCTTTTAGCATGACATCACAATTCATTTCTGCACCACGCAGAGCAGCTGCTGTGTCTGTGGTAAAAAATGGATTGCCTGTTCCTGCTGCAAAAATAACCACTTTGCCTTCTTCTAAATATTGAATGGCTTTGGGTCTGGCATAGGTTTCAGCAATTTGTTGCATTGATAGGGCAGACTGAACGCGTGCTGGCATACCCATATTTTCAAAAGCTTCTTTCAATGCCAACGCATTCATAACCGTTGCCATCATGCCCATATAATCAGCAGTGGCACGATCCATCCCTTTGGAAGCCCCAGCCATGCCACGAAAAATATTCCCACCACCAACCACAATGGCAATTTGCACGCCAATATCAACAATTTCTTTGATTTGAGAAACAATGCTGATAACGGTTTCTCGATTAATGCCAAAGGCATCTGAACCCATCAGTGCTTCCCCAGAGAGTTTTAATAGAATACGGCGATATTTGGGTCTCGACATCATAAACCTTCTTTCTGCGGTCAATTTTAGATAAACAAACTTTGATTATAACTTGAAATGATAGGATACTTGGTTTTAAAATAGGCAGGTTTGTAGTTCATTTTTGGGTTGTTAGCTCAGTTGGTAGAGCAGCGGACTCTTAATCCGTTGGTCCAGGGTTCGAACCCCTGACAACCTACCAAAAATTTTCAGCAGTGTAATCAATAGGTTATACTGCTTTTTTATTTTTCGAAAATATTCTATAAAAACAACCCTTTGTGCCTTGTTGTGCCAAAGTCAGTAACGACAAGGCTTTCAGTGGTGTTTTCGGCTGTAAGGCTTTATTCAAGCAAATTATTCAGCAATGCAGAATGCTTGTGCAAATGTTCAGGGGCTAAATGAGCGTAGCGTTGCACCATACTCGGTGTTTCCCAATCACTCATTTAACTTCGCCTATTAGCTTGTTGAAACTTCAACTTAATTGCTTCGCAATCCTTTTACTCACTGCATTTGCAAAAGATTTTTACTTTGTAAAAATAAGTTTCGTTTCTTTGTAATGCCGCTAATGGTCTACCACGCTGAATAAGTCAACTTGCCCATGTGTGCCGTAAATCATGCCAACAGAAGTTTTCGATCCCCGCTCTTTTCGAAATTTTAGCTTCTCTTACACTTACAAAAACTGCGGTTTGATGACTTCATCATCTGTTGATTTACTTCATCAATCAACATTAGTTTCACGACTAAAATAAATCTTGTTTTAAAGAATGCACAAGGAAGAAATGTGTTGCAGATGTCGGTTTGCAAAGGTTTCAGATTGTTTAGAAGTGATAACGCTCTTGATGTGAGTGAATTTCATTACTATATCAATTAACTACAACCGCATTTTGCGGATAAAAAGATCACATTAACGGCATCGAGAATTTTAGAAACTGAATAAAATAGCCTATTGCGAAAGCCTAATAGCATTGATCGCAGATCTTTATATTAAAAGAATATGGGTTTGGCTTTAACTATAAAATCCCAGCAAAACAGCAACTCTACCAGCAAGGGTTTCTGTTAGAATGGGCATCCAATCAAATGAAAGCAATCTTATGAATCCGTATCGGACTTTATTTTTTTTACTTCCCTTATTTTTTACTGCTTGTGGTTATCGTGGCGATTTGTATTTGCCTTATGAAAATGATCCTGCCCGTTTTGGCATTTGGCAAACTGGGGCAGGCATGAAACCGCCAGTTATCGAAAATCAACTCCCATCAACCCCAAAAAAACAATTCAATCAAGAGGAAAAATAAAATGTTGCAATTGGTGCATGACGAACTTTACATTGACCAAGTTTCATTTAAATCTTTGGCGGAAGAATACGGAACGCCTTTATATGTCTATCATCAGCCAACCATGCAGAATGCTGTTTTGGCATATAAAAATGCATTTGCTGCACTCAATCCTTTACTGTGTTTTGCAGTGAAAGCAAATGGTAATTTAAGCATTTTGCGTTATTTTGCTTCTTTGGGTTGTGGATTCGACATCGTTTCTGGTGGAGAATTGGCACGCGTACTTCAAGCAGGCGGTCAAGCAAATCAGGTGATTTTTTCTGGGGTAGGCAAGTCGGAAAAGGAAATTCGTTTTGCATTAGAAAGCGGCATTCGCTGTTTTAATGTGGAATCTATTGCAGAATTGCATCGCCTCAACGATATTGCAGGCAGCCTGAAATGTAAGGCTCCTGTTTCTTTGCGTATCAATCCTGATGTTGATGCCAAAACGCATCCCTACATTTCCACAGGATTAAAATCCAATAAATTTGGCATTGCCTACGATGATGCGTTGGAGGCTTACCGTTTGGCAAATAGTTTGCCCGATCTGGATATTCAGGGCATGGATTGTCATATTGGTTCCCAATTAACCGATGTGGCACCGCTGATTGAAGCCTGTGAACGCATGGTGCGTTTGTATGACCAGTTGGTTGCTGAAAACATCAATCCGCATCATTTGGATTTAGGTGGCGGTGTCGGCATTTGCTATCAAGAAAGCGATCATCAGCCTGATTTGTCTCTTTATGCCTATGCCGTTAAAGAGATTATTGGCAATCGTCCTTTGTCTTTGATTTTAGAACCAGGACGCAGTTTGATAGCCAAAGCAGGTGTTTTACTCACCCAAGTGGAATACATCAAGCAGGGCGAAGAAAAAAATTTCATCATCATTGATGCTGCAATGAATGATTTAATGCGTCCAACGCTTTATCAAGCTTATCATCATATTCAGGCTGCTACACACCAAACGAATCATGAGATTGTGGCGGATGTTGTAGGACCGATTTGTGAAACAGGTGATTGGTTGGGCAAAGCACGAACTTTGGCGGTGCAATCAGGTGATTTACTGGTGATTCATGATGTTGGAGCCTATGGGGCTTCAATGGCAAGCAATTACAATGCGCGCTGTCGTGCGGCAGAAGTAATGGTTTCAGGCAGCCTGAAAACTTTGATTCGTCGCCGAGAAACAATGGAAGATTTATGGCGTTGTGAAGTTGAATAAATTTTCACATTAAGAAACGCTCGCAAAACAAGGTTTATTTTGACAAAGTCAAAATCTTTATTGACGAAGTCAATAAAAGGTTTGCGAAGCAAACAAACCGCAGTTTCTGCGAGCGAAGTGATGCTAAAACAAGGTTTATTTTGACAAAGTCAAAATCTTTATTGACTTCGTCAATAAAGATTTTATCGGACGATAAACCTTGTTTGGCGGGGCTATAACTTTGAACTTATCTTGCATCAGTCAGTTTTGCATGGATTTTTTATCGTGCCAAAAATAACGCCAAACAAATCCAGGAAACGCCAAAATAGCAAATAGGCATAAAACGGTGATGTAAAAAATCCAATTTTGATGATGAGCAGGCGAGGTACGCGTTTCCATAAAATAAGCCAAAAAGCCAATTAAAATCAGATAAATCAGCCACTCTGCCATTTCGTGTACAAAGCGTTTTCGTGCCATAGGCAACACACCCAAAAAACGATGACGAATCAAAAAAGGCAAATTAGCAGCGACAAGTGCGGTAAGCAATAAAATGATGGTATTCATATTCGTGGAAAACATTTCAAGACCCAATATGCGTATCTTACACAAGAAATTGATAAAATGCTTTATCATTCATGATTATTTAGATTGAAAAATTTTATGAAACAACGCACTTTAAAACAAGCAGTAAGCGTAACAGGTATTGGGCTTCATTCAGGTGAACGCGTTCAGTTACAGATTTTACCTGCGGAAGAAAATTCAGGTATTGCTTTTCGTCGCACTGATTTATCAGGAGAACAAAATCGCATTATTCGCTTAACGCCTGATTTAATCAACGATACGCGTCTTTCTTCTACCATTGTAACCGAAGACAAGGTGAGAATCGGCACGATAGAACATTTGATGTCGGCTTTTTGTGCTTTGGGAATTGATAATGTTTTGGTAGAACTGAATGCTCCTGAAATTCCTATTATGGACGGTTCCAGCCTGCCTTTTATCTATGTTTTGCGTGATGCAGGCATCATCGACCAAGCGGCAGAAAAACGATTTCTTAAAATCTTAAAGCCGATGGAAGTTGTAGAACCGCAAAAAGAAGTGCGTTTTATGCCTTACGATGGTTTTAAAGTAAAACTGACCATTGATTTTGATCACCCAGTTTTTCATCGTTGCGATCAAACTTTCGAGATTGATTTCGCATTGCAATCGTATATAGACGAAATTGCACGCGCCAGAACCTTTGGTTTTATGCAAGAAATGGAACTGATGCGAACCCACAATCTTGGCTTGGGGGGTAATTTAAATAATGCGATTGTGATTGATGAAACGGATATTCTTAATCCAGAAGGACTGCGTTACGACAACGAGTTTGTCCGCCATAAGATTTTAGATGCCATCGGTGATTTATATGTTTGCGGACATCCCATTATCGGTGCGTTTGAAGGGTTTAAATCAGGGCACGCCATCAACAACGCTTTATTGCGTCAAATCCTTGCCGACTCTACGGCTTATGAATGGGTGGAATTTCCTAACAATCACTCTCTGCCCAATGCTTTTCACCCTGTGCCAAATGATGCTTTTAGGGGTTTTTAGGCAGCCTGAAAGCATTTTGCGGAGCAGAACAACGATGAAAAGCCAAAAATCAACATTTATCATCTTTATATCAATCATATTGAGCCTATTGCTGTTTTTATTGGCGTTTGATTATATTCTTTCAAGACCCTACTTATTAAGACCAGACCATTTTGATGTCATTACCATTCCGTTGGGTATATTGTTTTTTCTGCTGATTGCTATTGATGGTATTTTGCTGAAAATAGCGAAACGAAAAAACATTAAAAAAACATTTCAACACTTTTCTTATTGGCTGCTGGGAAGTGGCTTTTTTATTCTTATGCTTTTTGGTTGGCTAAAATTTTCCGCAATTATAATGTTAAAGTATCACGATACACCATTTATAACAGGCAATGCTTTTGTAGGTTATTATGGTCGTGGAAGACGCGGACCGCCCTCTTATACATTGTATTTTTCCTATAACCAAGCCATCAGCAATAAGAAATTGAAAATTGCGGCAACAATGTATGCTGAAAAAGGGGATTGTTTGACTATTCGGTATCGTGAAAATGAAGTGGTGATTGAAGCTCGTGCAGTACAAAATTTAGGTAAACGCAGCCTGCAAGAATGTTTTGTAACCATGCAGCCTGAAAATTCTTGAAATATTTATTTCATAAATCTTTCAGGCAGCCTGAAAGCATTTTTTATGCAGAAAATCCATTTTCTTTAAAACGGATTGGCTTCATCAAAAAAGCGTGTTTCAATATTCCATTTTTGCTGAATAAAATCAGCCAAAGCCTGTATGCCAAAGCGTTCTGTGGCATGATGCCCTGCGGAGATGAAAACTGTTTGTGTTTCATGAGCAAGATGATATTGGGCTTCGGAGGCTTCACCTGTAATAAATGCATCAACGCACTGTTCTGCGGCAGCCTGAAAAAAACTTTGTCCTGCACCAGAACACCAAGCAATTTTTTCAATATTTTTTTCAGGTTGCCCAATCACTGTTGGTATTCTTTGCAAAACTCGCGTGAGTTTTTGTGTTAAATCCTCCAAAGTTTCAGGCTGCCTGATATGACCAAAACACAATAAACCATTGTCAGAAGAATCTAAAATCCAATCCATTTTGGCTGCCCATTGAGCATTGTTACCTAATTCTTTATGAGCGTCTAATGGCAGATGATAGGCAATCAGATTGATGTCGTGTTGCAACAGTTTTTGAATTCTTTGCTTTTTCCAGCCTGTGATTTGTGGCATTTCATTTTTCCAAAACATACCGTGATGCACCAGTAAAGCATCTGCCTGTGCGTCAATCGCAGCGTTAATCGCTGCCAAACTGGCAGTTACTGCACACATGATGCGTTGAATGTTTGGTTTCCCTTCTACTTGCAAGCCATTCGGTGCGTAATCTTGGAAAGAGGCAACCTGAAAATAATCATCTAAAAAAGAAAGCAATTCGTCTCTGTGCATGATGGTTCTCCGTGTTTTTTTCGTATTATACTGAATCGTTAACGAGTGATTTTGACCCAAATAGAAACATGATAAAATAGCATTTCCATCGCAAGGTCAGACAGTCGCCGCGTGGCAACACGGGGAGGAAAGTCCGGGCTACATAGAGCAAAATGCCAGTTAACGGCTGGGTATCGCAAGATAACGGAAAGTGGCACAGAAAACAAACCGCCGCAAGGTAAGGGTGAAAAGGCGTGGTAAGAGCACACCGCATCACGGGTAACCGTCATGGCAGGCTAAACCCCATTTGTAGCAAGACCAAATAGAATACGCAGATGCTGCTCGCGGAGTATTCGGGTAGGTTGCTTGAACTTATTGGCGACAATAAGTCTAGATGAATGACTGTCCAACGACAGAACCCGGCTTATCGACCTTACGATGGTTTTAAATCTTTTCAGGCTGCCTGAAAAAAGGATCAATATGAAAAATATATTATTCACCATCACTCTGATGTTTTCAGCCGTGTTTGTATGGGCAGGACCCTATTCGGATCGCCATCTTCCACGATTTTCTTATGCAGATGAATGGATAGATGAAAAAGGGCGTACCCAACGCGTGGAGAGAAACTTTTCCAGTTTAGAAGAACTTCAAACTGCTTGTCAGAATGGGGATTTCAGGGCTTGTCAGTTGTTGAGCGGTCATTATGCACATAACAATCAACCACAAAAAGCAAGTGTTGCACGCAATCAAATGGTTGAGTTGTACCAAAAAGATTGTGCTAAAAACAATATTCATACTTGTGAATTATTAGCAAGATACTATGACACTCATCATCAAAAACAAAAGGCACTGGATTTATACAAGAAAATTTGTCATTCAGGTAACGATGGTGGTTGCATGAAATTGAGTACTTATTATTCAATGCAAAAAGACAAGACGAATACCCTTTATTATCAGAAGCGTGAGATGGAAATCATGTGTCGTAAGGGGGACCCTACTGCTTGTTTATTGTGGAACGAAATGAAAAAATTAACGCCCAATGATGTCAAATTTGATGTCAAACCTTAATAGAAAGAATCGAAAACCATGAAAACTTATCCTATCAATCATCAGGCAGGCAATTTGCGTATCGGCATTGTGCGTGCTCGATTTACCAATGAAATCGGTCAGGAGTTAGAAAAAGCCTGTTTGCAACGCTTGCAAGAGTTGGGCGTATCTTCGGATAACATCACATTGGCAACTGTGCCAGGTGCGTTGGAAATTCCTGTGGTTTTGCAGCAGATGATTCTTAACGGCGAATACGATGCCATGATTGCTTTGGGCGTGGTGATTCGTGGTGAAACTTATCATTTTGAATTGGTAAGTAATGAATCCGCCGCTGGCATTGCACGCGTTTCGTTAGATTACGCAACGCCGATTGCCAATGCCGTATTGACCACTGAAAATGACGAACAAGCCATTGCTCGTATGCACATTAAGGGAAAAGAAGCAGCAGAAGTAGCGATTGAATGTGCCAATTTGCTATACGCCATCGAAGAAGATGCTTGATTTTTCGACAAAGGAATATTCATGAAAGTATTCAAAACACCTCGTCGTCGTGCTCGTGAATTTGCAGTGCAAGGCATTTATCAATCTATGCTTAATCCAGATTATTCTTATCGCGAAATCAGCAAAAACATCCGAGAAAGCGAAGAGTTTATTCGCGTGATGGAACAAAAGAAAAAACCACAAGTCGATGAAAATTTTTTCGATGCGTTGATTTTGGGTGTGATGACTAATAAAGTTAAGTATGCAGAACTCATTAGCCCATTGCTGGATCGCAATGAAGAAGATATTAGCCCAACAGAATATGCAGTATTATTCGTTGCCTGTCATGAGTTAGCAGGAATGCCAGAAATACCTTATCCTGTTATCATCAATGAAGCTGTGGAGATTGAAAAAACCTTCGGTGGGACGGAAGGCTATAAATTCGTGAATGGCATTTTGGATAAATTAGCCACGCAACTTCGCCCCAATGACCCAGATTATCGCAATAGCCGACATGATTTTTAATATAAGTATTCAGGCACCCTGAAAAATATTCAGGGTTGTTTTACAATGGATAAGTTAGTTTAATATTTTTAGGGATATCATGAATTTAATTACACCTTTATTATCGAATGACAACATTATTTTAGATGCTGACATCAACAGCAAAAAACGGCTGTTTGAAGAAGTGGGGCGTTTATGTGAGCAGCAAATCAATCTTTCGCAAAGCGAAGTTTTTGATTGCTTATTCGCCAGAGAAAAACTGGGCAGTACAGGATTAGGACAAGGTGTTGCTATTCCGCATGGTCGTTTGGCAGGCGTTAGACAAGCGGTGGCAGCGTTTATTCGCTTAAAAGAACCGATTGAATTTGAATCGCCAGACAATAAACCTGTACAACTGGTTTTTGCGATGATTGTACCCGAGGATGCCAATAGTCAGCATTTGGAAGTGTTATCACAATTAGCTGATGTTTTTTCTGATAAGAATGCACGCGAAGCCTTGCTGAATGCCGATCATCTAGAAGCGGTGCTTGCTGTTTTTTCTCGTGAAGATTGATGATGTTACTGCCCAGCATTCCTGTTCGTAAACTGTTCCAAGATAATCAGGAAAAACTGCAACTGACATGGGTTGCAGGGGCATTGGGTGCGGATAAAACCCTGCAATTTGACGATGATGAAAATTACAATGTTGCCATGATTGGGCATTTGAATTTTATTCATCCCAATCGTATTCAAGTGTTTGGTATCAGTGAGCATCATTATTTTTCCCGTTTAGAAAATTATGCCGATGCGTTGCAAAATTCATTGAATGAACTTTTGTCTTTGGATGTTCGCTTGATTATTGTCGCCAATGATTTGCCTATTCCAGAAACATTAAGTCAATATTGTGATGAACATCAAATCACACTGCTTTCTTCCCCTGTAAACAGTCCTTATTTAATGGATGTATTGCGGGTTTATTTACAAGAAATTTTGGCAACATCCACAGTGATGCACGGTGTGTTTTTAGGGATTTTTGAAACAGGCGTTTTAATCACAGGTTCATCAGGTCTTGGCAAAAGCGAATTGGCTTTGGAATTGATTTCACGCGGACATCGGCTGATTGCTGATGATGCCGTAGAAATCTACCGCACTGCACCAGAAATGTTAGAAGGGCGTTGTCCCAATATTTTGCGTAATTTTTTAGAAGTGCGTGGTTTGGGCATTTTGGATATCAGCACCCTTTTTGGACAAACCGCCATTTTGCCGAAAAAGCGGTTAGAACTCATCATTCATTTAGCCTATCCCAATGAAGATGAAGCCCAAACATTGGATCGACTGAATATTCAAATTGAAACGCAAAAAATCATCAATGTGCCGATACGCCGTTTTATACTTCCCGTTGCGGTAGGGCGAAATTTAGCAGTTTTGGTGGAAACCGCCGTCAAAAATCACACATTAAATCAACGCAACCTGAACGCAGCACAGGAATTTTTAAAACGGCACGCACAAGCCTTGAAAGAGGATCAGGTTTATGTCGCTCATCATCATTAGCGGATTATCGGGTTCGGGGAAAACCATTGCTTTAAAAACATTGGAAGATAATGGTTTTTATTGCGTGGACAATCTGCCATTTCAATTATTGCCAGAACTTTTACAATGGCATCAAAAAGAACATCATACGCAACACATGGCCATCAGCATGGACGCACGCACCATGACTTCGCCAGTCAATCAAGAATGGTTCAGTCAATTTCCATCCAATACGCGTATTTTATTTTTAGAATCACGAGATGATGTTTTATTACAGCGTTTTGCACAAACGCATCGCATACATCCATTGTCTTGGAAAACCAAAGGAACGCTCCCTGAAAATCTTCATCAAGAGCGTTCTTTATTGGCACCGTTGCGTGATGTAGCCTTTGTGATGGACACATCAGACATGGGCATTGCCCAATTACGGCACGCCATTCAAAACTGGTTGCAACTGCCTGAACGAAAACGCATCATGATTTTTTCATCGTTTGGTTTTAAATACGGCATTCCTGCTGATGCGAATAATATTTTTGATGTTCGCATATTGCCCAATCCCTATTGGCATCAACATTTGCAAACGCTGACAGGGCAAGATCAGCCTGTTAAAGATTTTTTTCAAGCAGAGCCTGATGTACAACGCATGATTGACGATATTGAGCAATTTATTCGTTCATGGCTATTTTCATTGCCGATGGTGCATATTGCGGTAGGTTGCACAGGTGGACAACATCGTTCAGTTTATGTGGCAGAATCGTTGGCAGAACAATTTAAAAACGATGCTCATATAGAAATTCGCCATCGTGATTTGTCCTGATTTTAAACAACAGGCAGGCTGAAAGCACTTCCCGTGCGGGGAATTTGTCATTGCGAGACTGCGTAGCAGTCGTGGCAATCTTTTTGTCGCTGTGTCAATTTGGTGCGTTTTCCATAGCAGGGAGATTGCCACGCTCACTGCGTTCTCTTGCAATGACAGTTAGAGGTTCGGCGGTGCTGTTGTTTGTTTTCAGGCAGTCTGAAAGTTAAATAAAGGGTTTAATTACCTAAAATCATTTTTTCAATTTCTTGTTGTGTTTGTTGCAATAAATCTTTTGCTTGTTGTTCAAGGTTTTGGGCTTGTTTGCGAATTTGCTTGATATGGGCAACAATAGTTTTTTGGGTTTCAATATCAGGCAGCGGAATTTTGAGATTTTTAACAACAGATTTTGTTATACCTGTAACAGTTGCCCCTGTAATATAGTGTTGAATTTGGCGTTGTCCAATTTCTGAATACAAAAAATACAGCACAAAATGCGGATTAACATCTTTACTAAATCTCATCATAAAAAGGTGTTCATTGATATTTTGCCCAACAAATTTATTATTATCCACAATCGCTACTTTGCCAGTAGTTGCACCATCTTTTACCAACAAAACATCACCTAATTGTATTTCAGTTTCTAAATGTTTTTGATGAAAATCAATGCTAATAAATTTGGGTGTTTTAACATCAAGCGTCATTTTTTGGCTAATGTGTTCTCCGCCCAAACTTAAAACACCTTCGGAAATATCACTAATTCCCCCACTTGGTCGTGAGCCACTTTCAATAAATTCAATTAACGAACCCAAATGTGCAACAGAAAATTTTCCATTTTGTAAATTGTGATACAGTCTTTTGTATTTTTCCTGCTTATTTTCAGCGTCCCAACGCGTACCGAATAATTCTGATGACTGACAAATAAATATCCGACTACTCAAAGAATTATCCACTTTCGGCACAGTTATGCCTAATTTTTCCAGTAAATAATCAGAAATGCTGTTTAATAAGGTTTGGGATTGGGTGAGTTTGTTTTTTCTCTCTAACATTGCTTGATTATATTTTTTGACAATTTCAATTTGTTCATCTTTGCTTAAAATTGGAACAGGTAAATTATAAATATCTTCTGTCTGCAATCGTGGTAAGGTATTGCCAGTCATCAAGTATTTTGTTTGATTTACAATTAAATTTGAACGCAAATAAATTGCCAAAAACTCATTCAAATAATTTTGATTGCCGTTAAAAATGTGAAACTCGGTTGAACAAATACCGTCAAATTCTGCTAAATAAACCTTATTCAAATATGGGCGTAATTTTGAGAAAAGAATATCGCCTGCCTGAAATATATTGGCACTACTAAATGTTTCTTTTTCTTGACTTTCAATATATTCACCCGTATGAGATTGTATATTTTCCAATCCAATATAAGGATTGTCGCTTTGTGTTACAACGCTTTTTCTTGATTTAACTGCATTTATTAAACGAATAATTTTGCGTGAATTACTTAATTTTGCAATAGTTTCTCGGCGTTCCGAATGAAAGGAGATAGGGTCTAACCGTCCTTCAATTTCACTTCTATTCAAAAAAAACACTTTATTATTCATACACTTCCCTTTGCACTTGTTCAATAAATTGGGCAAGTTGAATTTTAATTTCGTCCAATTCATTAACGGCTGTGGGTTTGCCTGTTGCGTCATAGCCAATTTGTTCGGCAATCGCCATAAAAATGGGGTAGTCAGGCAGTTGTTCGCGTTTTTGTTCTGCAAAAAGATTTTCTAATCGTTCTTTTAATTCATTGACTTGCTCGGTAAATTCGGCACTCTTTTCGGTTTTCCAGTTTTTGTATTCGTCTGTCTTTTTAAATGGGGCTGTATTAGATTAGCAGTTATGATAGACTGCAAAAATGAAGATAACACATTGTAAATTAAAGAAATCTGTACAGAAGAAACTGCTTGAATTTTTTGTATTAGAAGTTACAGCAAGAAGTGCAGCCGATATTTTG
>JAGCOT010000096.1 GCA_017645365.1 Neisseriaceae bacterium | reverse complement strand
TGCAAAATATCGGCTGCACTTCTTGCTGTAACTTCTAATACAAAAAATTCAAGCAGTTTCTTCTGTACAGATTTCTTTAATTTACAATGTGTTATCTTCATTTTTGCAGTCTATCATAACTGCTAATCTAATACAGCCCCTTGTTTCCTGTTTTAGTATGCGGAATGGTCGTTTTCACGAATGTATGCGGCAGTAACTTTGCCACGCATAACGCTGTATGCCCAACGCGTGTAAAGAATAATAATCGGCATAAAAATCACCGTTGCCACCAACATCACCGATAGGGTTAAATGACTGGAAGCCGCGTCCCATACGGTTAAACTGGAACGCAAATCGGACGATGACGGCATAATAAATGGAAATAAGGAAACCCCTGCGGTACCGATAATGCCACACAAAGCAATGGCAGAAGACCAAAATGCGGCAAAGGTTTTTCCGTTTTTTGCCAATAACCATGCGAATATCACGCCAATATACGCTAACGCAGGCACGAGCATACTCACAGGATAAGTGCGGTAATTGGCTAACCATGCACCTTCGGAACGCACGACTTCTTTACTTAATGGATTAGGGAGTGCCGATGGATCAACACTACCTGAAACAATCGCATAACCGTCAATACCAAACGCCACCCAAATGCCACCTGCGGTAAAGCCAAGCAATATCACGGCAGCAGCAATATTCACAGCACGATGAGCACGGCGATAAACATCACCTTCTGTGCGGTGCATTAAATAAACACCGCCATGAAAAATAATCATTGCCGAAGACACCACACCACATAATAGGGCAAAGGGATTAAGTAAAGCGAAGAATGAGCCTGTGTAAAACGGCAATAAATTGTTATCAAAATGAAATGGCACGCCCAAAAGTAAGTTACCAAATGCCACACCAAAAATCACAGGGGGAATAAAGCCGCCGACAAATAAACCCCAATCCCATATTTTTCGCCATGTGGGATTATTGATTTTACTGCGATAATCAAAGCCTACTGGACGGAAAAATAATGCCCACAACACCAATAACATTGCCCAATAAAAACCTGAAAAGGCGGTTGCATAAACCAGAGGCCATGCGGCAAAAATGGCTCCGCCTGCCGTGATGAACCATACTTGATTACCGTCCCAGTGTGGTCCTACGGTATTGATAACCACGCGTCTTTCTTCATCGGTTTTGCCCACAAAGGGTAAGAGCGAGCCGACACCCATATCGTGTCCGTCCATAATGGCAAAACCCACTAACAATACGCCGACTAACAGCCACCAAATGACTTTGATTGTTGAATATTCAAAAAATTCCATCGTACTTTCCTTTTATTATCCGTGTTTCACTTCATTTGCATAGCGACCTGTTCCCAAACTACCTGGACCTTGTCGTGAAAAACGAATCATCAAATACATTTCAATCACCAACAACAAGGTATAAAAACCGATGAAGCCTGTGAGTGAGCCATACAAATCACCTTTGGATAAAGTGGAAACGGAAAGGTGAGTCGGTAAAATGCCGTAAATTGTCCAAGGCTGACGACCGTATTCAGCCACAAACCAACCGACTTCACAAGCAATCCACGGCATAGGTAAAGCCAATACGGCAAAGCGTAACAACCAGCGTTTTTCGGCAAAATTGCCTTTTATGGCAGCATATACGGATAAAACAAACAATAACAACATAGTAAAGCCCAAAGCCACCATTAAACGGAATGCCCAAAACATAGGAGCCACTTTGGGAATGGTATCGCGTGCGGCTTGGGCAATCATTTCATCGCTTGCTTGCGAAACATCTTGCGTATAGCGTTTTAACATCAAGCCATAACCCAAATCGTCTTTGTGTTCTTTAAAAATTTCCATTGCTTCTTCATCATCACGATTAACACGCAATTTTTCTAATGCCAATACCGCTTCTTTACCTGATGCAACACGCTTTTCATTTTCTGCCACAATTTCGTGAATACCAGGAATGATTTCAGAAACGGAACGCGTACCCAAAAGCCCCATGACATAAGGAATTTGCAGTTGCCAATCGTTTTTCATTTCTTTTTCATTCGGTATGGCAATCAGATTAAACGCCGCAGGAGCAGGTTCTGTGTGCCACATGGCTTCCATAGCCGCTAATTTAGACGGTTGTTCTTCGCCTACGGCATAACCTGATTCATCACCTAACACAATCACCGAACACGCAGACGCTAAACCAAATGCAGCGGCGATACGGAAACTTCGTTTAGCAAATTCCACATCTTGTTTTTTCAATAAATACCAAGAAGAAATCGCCAAAACAAAAATAGAACCTGTTACATAACCTGCGGATACCGTATGTACAAATTTATAATGAATCAACAAGATGTCATCTATCGTTGAACTTGCAAGTTGAATGTATGCAGCCTGAAAATTTTTAACTTCGCTTTACAGTTCGTTGTTATTCGGTTTGATTGCTTTACAATCCCCTTGGATACTTGGCATCAAGCAAACCTTATTTTAGTTTCGATGACGCTTACAGAAACTTTGGTTTGTTTACTACGCAAATCCTTGATTGACTTTGCTAATAAAGATTTCTGCTTCGCTTTTGAGCAGTGCATAACGAAGAAATGTGTGGGGAAATGCTCGTTTTGATTAGTTTTAAGAAAATCAATGATGCTCTAATGCTCGAACACTATATGGATAATAAGGCAGTCGAATGTCAATGCGATAAGTTGCACCAACGATGGTTGAAGTGAGTGTCGCATCTCGGTCGAACATCAAAAACAAACGGTCGGAAAGATTTTTTAAAGCGATTTGATTGCCTTTACGATGAGTTTCTGCAACTTCTTCATTCTTTTTGGGAATGGGATTTTCAATGCGAATATAAATCCACGAGCCTTTTTTGATAATGCCTACATGAATTGTACCTTGTTCGTAACTGGGTTCAATGCCGTGATAAACGGCGTTTTCTAACAGTGGTTGCAATAATAAATGGGGGACGCAGGCGTTATGTGGTGCTTCGATTTGCCATTGAACATGAAGTCGCTCACTACCAATTCTGATGGTTTCAATGTCTAAATAACTTTTGGCCAATTCAATTTCTTTACTCAAAATGCTTTCTTGATTAGTTTTTTTCAGTTGAGCTCGAAATAAATCTGCTAAATTTTCCAATACTGCTTCGGCGTCATCAGGACGCGTACGCACCAAACTGATGGCTGCATTTAAACTGTTGAATAAAAAATGCGGACGAATGCGATTGGTTAATGCGGCTAATTGTGCTTCAGCTAATGCGGGTGAGAAGGCACGCTGAATTAAAAGTTGGTAATGCATTAAAGCAAAAACATAAATGGAAATAGCAATAAAATGTGCAAAAAAATAGGGATCTTTTTTGTTGAATAAATATTCGCAAAGTAAAAAAGCCATCACCGTCATCAACCACACCAGTAATACCTGCAACCACAACGGCTTTTTATGAATGAATTGATTGAGCAAAAATAAAACAATCATGGACAAAAATGCCGCAGGAACCAACCAGACGGCAATGTCGAAAACACGAGTGGCGTAACTGGACTCATCGTTGCTATGAAAAATCAAAGGCAAAATCAACATTAAAATCAATGCAGAACCAAAAACACGCAACGCAACGCCTAAATTGCGAAAATCAGGAACAGCGAAAAAAGAAAGTTCTTGGCGTATAATGTTCATTTTTTTATATTCAGGCAGCCTGAAAGATTAAGGAATAATTTATGTATGATAACAAAACTTGGTCGGGTCGGTTTAATGAACCCATGTCCGAACTGGTGAAAAAATACACAGCGTCCATTGATTTTGATCAGCGTTTGGCATTGTGCGACATTCAAGGCAGTTTGGCACATGCACAAATGCTCACCGAGTCTGGAATTTTAACCGAAAAAGATTTAACAGACATTCGTCAAGGCATGGAAGAGATTATCCAACTCATTAACAACAATCAAATGAATTGGAGTATTGATTTAGAAGATGTTCATATGAATGTCGAAAAAATGCTCACTGAAAAAATTGGCGATGCAGGTAAACGCTTGCATACAGGGCGTAGTCGCAACGATCAAGTAGCAACGGATATTCGTTTGTGGTTGCGAGAAGAAACCGACATCATCATTCAACTGATTGCTGATTTTCAGGTTGCCTTATTGACTTTGGCAGAAAATCATACCGATACGGTTATGCCTGGATTTACGCATCTTCAAGTTGCCCAACCTGTGAGTTTTGCCCATCATTTATTGGCATATGTAGAAATGTTTGGTCGTGATCGTGAGCGGTTTATCGATGCAAGAGCTCGCATCAATCGCATGCCTTTGGGAGCTGCGGCTTTGGCTGGGACAACTTATCCTATTTGTCGTGAGCGTACCGCAGAATTGTTGCAATTTGATGATGTTTGTCAAAATTCGTTAGATGCTGTTTCTGATCGTGATTTTGCAATGGAATTTACCGCTGCCGCCTCTATCATGATGATCCATTTTTCTCGATTGAGTGAAGAATTGATTTTATGGATGTCGCCACGAGTTGGTTTTATTGATATTGCTGACCGTTTCTGCACAGGTTCCAGCATTATGCCGCAGAAAAAAAATCCAGATGTTCCAGAATTGGTTCGAGGCAAATCAGGGCGAGTGATCGGACATTTAATGGGGTTACTTACCTTGATGAAATCACAACCTTTGGCGTACAACAAAGACAATCAAGAAGATAAAGAGCCTTTGTTCGATACCGTAGACACTTTAATCAACACTTTGCGGATTTATACGGAAATGATGGCAGGCATTAAAGTGAAACCTGAAAACATGAAATCCGCAGTATTGCAAGGATACGCCACTGCCACTGATTTGGCGGATTATCTGGTGAAAAAAGGAATCCCATTCCGTGATAGTCATGAAATTGTGGCGCGTGCCGTGCGTCATGCAGAAGAAAAATCTTGCGGTTTGGAAGATTTAGAATTGAGTGTGTTACAATCGTTTAATTCATTGATTGAACAAGATGTTTACGAAATCCTAACGCCAGAAGGCAGCCTGAAAGCCAGAAACCATATTGGTGGAACTGCTCCCGAGCAAGTGCTGCGTCAAATTATGCGTTGGCGAAAAATTTTGGGTTGATTGATTTGCCATTTAATCAATAATTGAACCGATTAAACAGAATATCCGTTTGGATACCTGAAATAAATCAATAATTTTCGGTTTTCTATTTTTCAGAAGGATTGTTTACCATGAAAAAAACTTCATCGGGTTTTACCTTACAAGAATTGATGATTGTTGTTGCTATTTTAGCCATTTTAGCAGCCATTGCAGTCCCCTCTTTTTCTTCATACACTAAAAAATCACGCTTGCGTGATGCTCAAGCAAAATTGATGATGGTAGCAGATGAATTAGAACGCTGCTATATGAGCACTTATAAATATAACCATGCTACCTGTCTTGGCAAAATTAAAGGCAACGATACGCCTTTTTTCAACATTGATCAAAAAAACACTTGCGGTTTGAAAGATGATACGGATGCAGGTGCAGCAGTTACCCAAAGTGCTTATTGTCTGGAAGCTAATCCCAAAGCAGGCACGGGGGAAAGTCGCTTTTTGCGATTAAAATCAGGGCAAAATGTTTTGCTATGCACAGGTGGTGATTGCGAAACTTTCTAAAAATAAACTTGGCATTTGTTTGAATAAACAGATGCCAATTTTTATTGCAAAACCATTTCAGGCTGCCTGAAACCTTTGCAAAGTTTTAAACAATCCGAAGTCTCTATAACCGTAAGGCGAAAAATACTTATTATTTTCAGGTTGCCTGTTTCCTTTTTCGCAGTGCTGATTTAGGTGTGGCAAAAGTTTTATTAACCATAGGAAAATAAATATGTCTGTCAAAATTCAATTAAAAATTTTAAATACTCGCATCGCCGAGCAACTTCCTGAATATGCCACAACAGGGGCGGCAGGCTTGGATATTCGTGCTTGCATCGAAAATCCCATCACTTTGAAACCAGGCGAATCGGCTTTAATTCCGTCAGGTTTGGCGATTCATTTAGCCGACCCTAATTTGGCGGCGGTTTTATTACCGCGTTCTGGCTTGGGTCATAAAAACGGCATTGTTTTGGGTAATTTGGTGGGCTTAATCGACTCTGATTATCAGGGGGAAATTAAGGTTTCTTTATGGAATCGCTCGCAAGAACCTTACACCGTTGAACCAATGGCACGCATCGCACAAATGGTAATTATTCCAGTGGTTCAGGCTGCCTTTGATATTGTTGATGAATTTACTGCCAGCGAACGAGGCGAAGGCGGTTTTGGCAGTACGGGAAAACATTAAATATTTAGTGAACCGCATTAAAATGCGATAAAATACAAACTTTTTTCAGCTTGCCTGAAACCAGTTTATTTCAAATATAAGGAAATCATCATATGAATGTTTATTACGATAAAGATGCCGATTTATCTTTAATCAAAGGCAAAACAGTAGCCATTATTGGTTATGGTTCACAAGGACACGCCCATGCCATTAACTTAAAAGATAGTGGCGTGAATGTGATTGTTGGTTTGCGTCAAGGCGGTGCGTCTTGGAAAAAAGCCGAAGCAGCAGGGCATGATGTCCGCACGGTGTCAGATGCAGTAAAAGCCGCTGATGTTGTGATGATTTTATTGCCTGATGAAGCACATAAAACTGTTTATTACAAAGAAATTGAACCCAACTTGAAACAAGGTGCGGCTTTGGCTTTTGCACATGGTTTCTCTGTTCATTTTGCACAAATCGTGCCACGCGAAGATTTAGATGTCATCATGATTGCCCCCAAAGGTCCAGGACACACAGTACGCAGTGAATACCTCAAAGGCGGCGGCGTGCCAAGTCTGATTGCGGTTTATCAAGATAAATCAGGCAAGGCTCGTGATATTGCCTTATCCTATGCGGCGGCTAACGGCGGTACCAAAGGCGGCGTGATTGAAACCACATTCCGCGAAGAAACCGAAACCGACTTATTCGGCGAACAAGCCGTATTGTGCGGCGGTTGCGTTGAGTTAATCAAAACAGGCTTTGAAACTTTGGTTGAAGCAGGTTACGCTCCCGAAATGGCCTATTTTGAATGCTTGCATGAAATGAAATTGATCGTAGACTTGATTTATGAAGGCGGTATTGCCAACATGAATTATTCTATTTCCAATAATGCAGAATTTGGCGAATATGTTACAGGTCCAGAAGTAATCAACGCCCAAAGTCGTGAAGCCATGCGTAATGCTTTGAAACGCATTCAAAACGGTGATTACGCTAAAATGTTCATTCAGGAAGGTGCCATTAACTATCCTGCCATGAATGCACGCCGCCGTTTGAACGCAGAACATCCTATTGAAGTAGTAGGTGGCAAATTACGCAGCATGATGCCATGGATTGCGAAAAACAAATTAGTCGATCAAGAGAAAAACTAATTTTCACTCCATCAATCATCAAAGGGCTGCCTGAAAAGGTAGCCTTTTGATTAGTTGGGCGATCATTTTTGAGCAGTATTATGTTTCAGGCAGCCTGAAAACTAACTTTATTGATAAGAAGTTAAAAGCATGAATGTTGATTTCGATGTCATTCAGTATATTCATGAAACATATCAAGTTTTGCCAGAATATTTATGGGCAAAAAATCCTCAATGTTGTATTTTTCGCCATCAGCACAATCGCAAATGGTTTGCGGTGTTGATGCGTCAAGTTTCATCAGATAAATTAAGCAGTACAGGACTTTCTGCTGATGTGGATTTGCTGAATTTAAAATGCGATCCAGAATTATCTCAAATGATTTTGATTGACCATCAAACCATTTTCCCCGCTTACCATATGAATAAAAAACATTGGATTAGTGTTGTATTAAACCAATGCCAGCACACACATCAAATTGAAGAATTGAAAAATTTATTGGCACACAGTTTTCAAAAAACAAGTTAAGGAAAATGATGGAAACGATTATCACAGAATTGGCAAATGTCATGGAATCACGCCGTACGGCATCACCAGAGGAATCCTATGTGGCACAACTTTTGCACAAAGGTGAGGATAAAATTTTGAAAAAAGTCATTGAAGAAGCAGGCGAAGTGTTGATGGCTTCCAAAGATTTGTCCGCACAAAAAGATGAGCCTTTGCATTTGATTAAAGAAGTTGCAGACCTATGGTTTCATAGCATGGTTTTATTAACGCATCATCACATTCGTCCAGAAGAGGTTTTGCAAGAATTGGCTCGCCGACAAAATTTATCGGGCTTGGTCGAAAAGGCTTCTCGTCCCAAAGAATAAAGGCAAGCTGAAACGATATTGATTTTACCGTTAGACATGCTCCATAAAGGATTGCAAAGCAATCGAAGTTTTTGCCAAACGAAATGGTCAAAATTTTTCAGGCTGCCTGTTTTGTATATTCAATCAAAAGAGAAATCAATGAAACATTTATTCAGCGTATTGGTGATGTGCTTGCTTTTATCGGCGTGTTGGGAAAAACCGATACCACAAGCCGATTGTGAAAACCCCCAAGATTGCGTCAATATTGGTCTTGCCTTTGATAAAAAGAAAGACTATGTTACTGCCAAAGTTTATTTTGAAAAAGCGGCAGAACAAGGATTGCCAGATGCTCAATATGATTTGGCGATTTTGTATCATTTTGGGCAAGGCGTCAAAATTGATTATCAAAAAGCTGCTTACTGGTATCAAAAAGCCGCTGAACAAGGTTATGTCAACGCACAATATAACTTGGGCGTCATCTATCAGCAAATTGATAAAAACTACACCCAAGCCGCTTATTGGTATCAACAAGCCGCCAAGTTAGGACATGCTGGGGCACAAAATAATTTAGGTGGCATGTATGAATTAGGGCATGGAATAGAACAAGATGACCATCAAGCCGCTTATTGGTATCAAAAATCTGTGGAACAAGGCGATCATAATGCTCAAAAAAATTTGGGTTATCTGTATGAGCAAGGTCGTGGTGTCCAACAAGACTATATTCAAGCAAAGGATTTGTACCAAAAAGCATCAGAGCAAGGCAATGAAGCTGCTCAACATCGTTTAGGTAATATGTATGCCAAAGGTTTAGGGGTTGAAAAAAATAATCAACAAGCCTTTGAATGGTTTGAAAAATCTGCCAAAGGAGGGAGTGATAAAGGGCAACTTAAATTGGCGATTGCCTATATGTTTGGTATTGGCGTCGTACAGGATAGAAGTGAGGGCTTGCTGTGGTTAGAAGCTTCGGCTTCGCAAGGCAATGCAAAGGCAGTGGCTTTGAAAAAACTTCTCAAACACCAAAGATGCAAAACTTGCCGAATATTTAGCATCACAGGTGGCAGAAGATGTGGATTGTCGAAAGATTGTTTGGGTTGTTTCTGCGGATAATAAACAAGAACCCATTCCATCAGTGCTGCCTGAAAGGTACTGTGAGAATAAATAAATGGATTTTATTCAAAACTTGAAAAACCAAAAAGCAATTTTTTAATTGCCGCCATTATTCATCAGGCAGCCTGAAAGCATTGCCCATGCGGGGCTATTTATAGCAATTTCTGCGAAGGCATAAGGTGAACTTAAAAATCTTGGGGCTGTATTAGATTAGCCCAAAAAATTGTTAAATTCCACACCATTTTCGCAATGTTTTGAGTTGCTGTTTTGGTGTCCCATAGTTAAATCTAAACTCACATTCTTTCAAGAAAAGTGGGAAAGATTTGCG
>JAGCOT010000095.1 GCA_017645365.1 Neisseriaceae bacterium | reverse complement strand
TAGATTTAACTATGGGACACCAAAACAGCAACTCAAAACATTGCGAAAATGGTGTGGAATTTAACAATTTTTTGGGCTAATCTAATACAGCCCCATTTTGATTGCAGAAGTTAAAACATCTTGAACTTTGCTTATGTCCATGTTTCGAACTTCGTCCGCACCGAATAATTGTTTCCAATCTGCTTCGTTTAATGTGTTGCGTGCATTGGCTTGGAGCAGTGCGTAAACAGATGAAACGGCATAAAATTCATCTGTTCCTATTTTGATATTATCAAAAGCACCAAAAACTTTGTCTGACCAAGAAATCAGGCTTTCATTATCGTAAATATTCTCATAAGCATCTTCTAAACTACCAAAAATCATATCGGACGCTTCGATAAACCATTCGCGGTCGTAGAGATGGATTAACTTACTATCAAATATTTCGTAGAATAATCTTGTCAGAACTTCATACTCAACTGCCAAAAGCAAAGTAACCAATCCACCTTTTGCAGCATGCATGGTAAGTGATTTGGGATTTAAGCCCCAATCAAGAATGATTTTATCCATTTTGGGAACAAGAAATTCGCTAAATAAATTGCCAAAATAAACATCATTCAACAGTTTTGCTGCTGGTTCAAAAAAATTATCACCAATGGCGGAAAGCAAACTTTCATCATGATATTTGTCAATAAACTCTGTCGTCATTTTGGACACATTGAACACCAACTGGGAGTTGTCCAGTGTTTTAAAGATTTTGTCCACATCTGTAAATGAGTTCAGCGTTTTTTGATTATTTTCTACAACATCACTCCAAACATTTGCAAGATGTTGATAGGTCGCAGCCTTGATTGGATCACTTTCCTGAAATTTTTTGATATTTTTGAGCATTTCATTTTTCTCATGTTCAGCAATCGTAATCAGATTGGAAATGCTGTACGCTTCAATGTATTTTTGCGTAAATCCATCAGGGTTGCTATGTTCCAATGCTACTGTGATTTGCGATACAGATAATTCAGTTAAGAATTGAACCTGTGCTTCAACAAATTTGTTAATCCCTTTTGCATATTCTTCCAATTTGTATTTTTCTGCAAAAGAATCAGTGATTGTATCGGTAATATCGACCATTTCGATCTCCTTAAATTAAGAAAGTTAATTAAAATTTACGAAAAATCAGCTTATACCAATCTTCCATAAATCGCCAAGTAATCGCAAACCAAATGCTTGCAAATGAAAACCATAAAACAGAATACCTAAACCAGCCAAAGACATGCTCTATTTCCGCAACATAAAAACCTAAATCCTCTAAAAATCCATAAACAAGAGCGATGGCTGCGAAGATGCAAACTAATGTTCCAAAGACTGCCCATATAAATTTCTTAATGGTTTTAGCGTTTTTGATAATGGCAACAACATCACTTCTGACTAAAATAGGACGAGACATAATAAACATGGAAACTGTTCTTGCGATAAATGAAGCCATAGAAATCAGATAAAGAAAAAAAACACATTCCGACATGTGGGCAAATTTAGAAAATGGTAATGCTGGACCAAATTCTTCTGCTTTATCATAAACCACAAAGAACTCATCTCTATAAGTAAAACCACTCGGATCACTATCCGTAAAATTGGATAAAAAATTTGCGATACCTTGTGTAACAGGATTTGAAATCAACAAACTGCCATCATTTTGATTGACCAGCACGGCTACGCAAAACAATTCAAACAACAAGCATTGAAAATAGATAACGGCTGCAATTCCTTGTTTTTTGCTTACTGTACTATCATTTTGTGTTGCAATGATTTTGAACTTGGCTTGTTTGCGAGCCAAAATTTTTTCTTCCAATTCCACCTGATGTTTTGAAGGTATTTGTTTGAGTTTTTTGGTTAATTCTTCTTCGTATTCATCAGGTGATAAATATTTGCCTGCTGATGAGTGTAAGAACTTTGGACTATATGTCATCAACACAGCAAAACCAGCATACAACGCCAACCCAACAAACAAACGCAAACCACCATTTAAACCATAGGTACGAGGTAATGGTAAAACAAACGCAGCCAGCAATAACACAATCAAGTAGCAAATCACCAAATACTGCAAACGCAGGTAATACACCGATGATTTGGTGTAGATATCCGCCATGTCTTTGCTAAAACTCATATGTTTGTCCTTTTGGTTAAAAATTTTCAGGTTGCCTGTTTAATCTCTGATTAATGTTAAAGTTAAAATTTACGAAAAATCAGCTTATACCAATCTTCCATAAAACGAAAGAAAAACAAAACATTTGCCATCCCCACACTAAGAAGAAACGAAAACCACGCATAATGATTGGTTGTTTCTATTTGTGAGATGAATATACTTAAACCTTTCGGAAAAACATAAAATAAACAAACTGTTACGATAGCCATTGCCAATGTTCCCAAAATAGCAAACACTTTTTTCCCACTTGTGTTTGCATTTTTAACCATGGGGAAAATATCTTCTCTGATTAAGATAGGTCGCAAGGCTACAAACATGGAACACAAACGAACAAAATAAGAAAACAAGAAAATAACATATACAAAAAAAATACTCTCCGCCATGTATGAAACTTGACTAAATGGAAGACTTCCTTGTTTACCATATGTATCTCTTTTTCCTACAACTTCTCCATCAACAACAAAAAAACTGTCATAGTATTGACGACCAGATGGATCGCTGTCTGTATAAGCCGATAAAACATCGGCAATATGTTGTGTTACAGGATTTGAGATTAACAAACTGTGATCACTATTGATTAAAACCATCAAGCAAAACAGTTCCATCAAGATGCATTGAAAAAAGATATTGGTGGCAATTTTATGTTTTTTGCCCATCATCACAAAATCTTTTTCGGCAACAATTTTCATGGTGATACTACTGTCAGACCATAGTTCTTGTTCCAATTCTACTTTGTCAATTTCAGTAGATTGTTCCAATTCTTGTTTGATTTCTTCTATTTCACCTTCATAAGAAAATAATTGCCCAACAGTAGATTCTAATAACTTTGGAGCAAAAACCATCAGCACTGCAAAACCGATATACAAAGCGCAGCCAACAGCTAAACGAGCAGCACCATCAATCCCAAACTCACGAGGCATGGGCAACACAAAAAACGCAACAACCAAGACAATCAGATAGCAAACTACTAAATATTGTAGTTGCAAGTAATACACCGATGATTTGGTGTAGATATCCGCCATGTCTTTGCTAAAACTCATGTGTTTGTCCTTTGGGTTAAAAATTTTCAGGTTGCCTGTTTAATCTCTGACTGATGTCGTGTACATTCTATCGACATCAAAAATACAACACAAGCCAAAAGGCAGACAGAATGAGTATGTCTATGTTTGAATTGGTTTTGATAGCCTTTTTGAAGTGTTTTGGGGAAGGAAAAAAATTTTTGAGACTGATGAAATTTTGTTGCATTTTTACAACATATAAGTTATTTCTAATATTTTAACAGGCAGGCGGAATTGAGTAAAATCCCCACACGGGAAGTGCCTGAATGGGAAATGCTTTCAGGCTGCCTATAAGAACAAAAAAGGCGGAAATCATCCGCCTTTTCAATATTCAGGTTGCCTGTTTAAGCACTCTGAAATTATTGTCGCTGTGCATCCACCGCGGCAATCGCCACCATATTGATGATGCGACGCACCGATGAAATCGGCGTAACAATATGACAAGGTTTCGCAACGCCCATCAAAATAGGACCAATGGTTACACCATCCGCAGCCGAAATTCTCAACAGGTTATAGCTAATATTGGCAGCCTGAACATTAGGCATCACCAATAAATTAGCAGAACCTGTCAAGGTATTGTCTGGCATGATTTGACGACGCATATTTTCCAACAAAGCCACATCGCCTTGCATTTCGCCATCAATTTCCAAATTGGGTTGGGCTTGACGAATCAATTTCAGTGCCTCTGCCATCGTTCGACTGGTTTTGGTATCCACTGAACCAAAATTGGTACTTGCCAATAAGGCAGCTTTGGGTTTAATACCCAAAAGTTCCACTTCTTCCGCAGCCATCGCCGTAATGCGAGATAAGGTATAAGCATCGGGTTCGTTGTTGATGTAAGTATCGGTGATGAATAAATTGCCTTGCGACAAAATCAACGCATTCATGGACGCTGCAACTTTGTCTTCATTGCTGTATCCAATCACTTGCTCAATGATTTTGAAATGATATTCAAACGAAGCATAAGTACCGCAAACCAAAGCATCAGCGTCCCCCCTGCGAACCATCATCGCACCAATTAAAGTGGTGTTGGTTCTCATGCGGCGTTGTGCCAATGCCATTGTGGTTCCGCTGCGTTTAGTCAATTCGTAAAAATCTTTCCAATAGGCTTCGTAACGCGGATCGCTTTCAAAATCCACCACTTCAAAATCTTTACCAGGTTGAACCGTCAAGCCCAATTTTTGTAATTGTTTTTCAATCACATGAGTGCGACCAATCAACACAGGATATGCCAATTTTTGTGCCACAATTTGTTGTGTGGCGTGCAATACGCGTTCTTCTTCACCTTCGCACAATACTACGCGTTTGGTGTCCTTTTTCGCCATAGTGAAAATAGGACGCATAAATAAATTGGATTTATAAACATATTGCGTCAAAGTCTCAATATAAGCGTCCATGTCTTCAATCGGACGCGTCGCAACGCCTGAATCCATCGCCGCTTTGGCAACCGCTGGTGCCACTTTGACAATTAAACGCGGATCAAATGGTTTGGGAATCAGATATTCTGGACCGAATGTCAATTCCATGTTGCTATAAACTTCACTTAAAGCATCACTTTGTTCTGCCATCGCTAAATCTGCAATCGCATGCACACAAGCCAGTTTCATCTCTTCGTTGATGGTGGTTGCCCCAACATCTAATGCACCACGGAAAATGAATGGGAAGCACAAAACATTGTTGATTTGATTAGGAAAATCAGAACGCCCCGTACCGATAATCGCATCTGGACGCGCTTTTTTCGCTTCTGGCGGCCAAATTTCTGGTGTTGGGTTTGCCAATGCGAAAATCAATGGTTTTTCGCTCATTTGCTGCAACATTTCTACACTCAACACATTGGGACCTGATAATCCCAAGAAAATATCTTTTCCAGGTACGGCATCTGCCAATACTCGCTGACCATTGTCTTCAATCGCATAACGGCGTTTGGATTCGTCCATTTTATCTTTGTCTTCACGCGTTTGATAAATCACGCCTTTGGAATCGCATACGGTGATGTTTTCTCGCTTCATGCCCAATGCGACCAATAAATTCAAACAAGCAATCGCCGCCGCACCAGCACCAGAGCAAACCAAATGAACATCTTCGATTTTTTTATTGACCAAACGAAGCCCATTCAAAACTGCTGCGGCTGTAATAATGGCTGTGCCGTGTTGATCGTCATGGAAAATGGGGATATTGCATCGTTCACGCAGTTTTTTCTCGATATAAAAGCATTCTGGTGCTTTAATGTCTTCTAAATTGATACCCCCAAAAGTGGGCTCTAATGAAGCAATGATGTCGACAATTTTGTCGGGATCTGTTTCGTTGATTTCAATATCAAATACATCGATGCCTGCAAATTTTTTGAACAAAACGCCTTTGCCTTCCATCACAGGTTTCCCTGCCAATGCACCGATATTGCCCAAGCCCAAAACCGCTGTACCGTTGGAAATAACCGCTACCAAATTGCCGCGTGCGGTGTATTTGTAAGAAGCGGCAGGGTCGTTGTAAATTTCCATACAAGGTGCGGCAACACCTGGTGAATATGCCAATGACAAATCATATTGTGTTGCCAATGGTTTAGTTGGGGTAACTTCTATTTTTCCTGGTTTAAGGTATTCATGAAATTTAAGGGCGGCTTCTTTGATGTTTTCGTCCATTTTTAAGCATGCTCCACAAAGATTTTAAGTTTCAGGCTGCCTGAAAGCTTATTCAGACAGTCTTTTAAGACTGTGATGAATGTAACCACTACATTCAAAATTAAAAGGCGTCATGATACCATATTTACCATTCAATCTTTTTCACAGATGTTAAATCTAGGGGCTGTATTAGATTAGCAGTTATGATAGACTGCAAAAATGAAGATAACGCATTGTAAATTAAAGAAATCTGTACAGAAGAAACTGCTTGAATTTTTTGTATTAGAAGTTACAGCAAGAAGTGCAGCCGATATTTT
>JAGCOT010000094.1 GCA_017645365.1 Neisseriaceae bacterium | reverse complement strand
GCTGCCATCATGGTATGAATAGACGCAATAAGATATTGTTTATTAAGGATTTTTTATCTTTAAAACAGAGTAAATAGCACCTTTTTTGTTACTTTAAAAGGTGCTACTCAAAAATAGCACCTTTTTTGTTACTTATGCCTGATTTTGATATTCTTGTGCCAACACCAAGGCAGGCGTTTCGCCGTAAACAGGCATCATTAATAGGCAAAATAAACAGCATAAAAGCCTACGCATAGTCAAACTCCTATTATCCGCCTGCCACAGGACGCACAATTTCTATTTGGTCTTGGTCGCAAAGCATGGTTTTATCATAGTCGCTTTTAGCAATAAATTGGGTATTCAATGCTACTGCGAATGGTGTTTCAGGCTGCATTTGTGCAATCAATGTTGCCAAAGATATTTTTTGCGGATAATGATGTGGTTCACCATTGATGACAATATTCAGCATATTCTTCCCTCAATAAAAAATGTGATTATAAAAGAAACTCTTGCAAAACTGGTCAAGGTCAGTTTACAGATAGAAACAAAACATAAAAATGGAGAGTGTATGCAAGTCTATGTGCTTTATCATACAAGGGTTGATGCTTTTGGTTGCAATAACGACAAATGCTTGGGCGTTTTTTCCAGTATAGAATAAAGTGGAAAAAGCAAAATAGTATGCTCTGCAACAAAAAGGATTTAAAGATTATCCAGAAGGGTTTTCTGCCGTTGAGTATGAAATTAACAAGCAAGAATGGTTAGAAGGCTTTGGGGATTAAGATACAAGGAAATTTTTGGAGCGGGAAACGAGTCTCGAACTCGCGACCTCAACCTTGGCAAGGTTGCGCTCTACCAACTGAGCTATTCCCGCATTTGAAACGCCGAATGTTAAATAAAAAACCAATGTCTGTCAAGTAGTTGGCAGAGAGGAAGGGATTCGAACCCTCGATACGCTATTCGCGTATACACGCTTTCCAGGCGTGCGACTTCAACCACTCATCCACCTCTCTGTGCTTAATTCGGCTGAAAAAAGAATGCTATTTTATCTTGAAATTCATTGCAACGCAAGAAATCTCCCTGCAAAAGTAGTAGATATGAGCACTGTTCAAAGCCGTAGTAGTACTTCAAATAATAAGTTTAAGCGAGATTTTGGTTTTGCAGAAACTGCGGCTTGATTGCTTCTCAATTCATTGATTTACTTTGTCAATCAACAAGTCTAACAACTATGTACTACTACAATTTTAACCACACGCATATCTATCAGTTTGCAAATGTTTCAGCCTGCCTGATAAACCCTGCGTCAAACCGTCTGCAATCATATATAATTCACACTTTTATCGTCAAACATTACGAATATTATGCAAGAACAATATCAACCATCAGCAGTCGAGCCCAAAGCACAACAATTATGGGCGGAAAAGCGTTTGTTTCAAGTAAGCGAAGATGCTTCTAAACCAAAATTTTATTGTCTGTCCATGTTTCCGTATCCATCTGGAAAATTGCATATGGGACATGTACGCAATTACACCATTGGCGATGTGCTTTCGCGTTTTAAATTACTCAATGGTTTTAATGTATTGCAGCCTATGGGGTGGGACGCTTTTGGTTTGCCTGCCGAAAATGCCGCGATGAAAAATCAAGTCGCACCTGCTGCTTGGACTTATGACAATATCGCCTACATGAAAAAACAACTGCAATCTTTGGGCTTTGCGATTGATTGGGAGCGAGAAGTGGCTACCTGCCACCCTGAATATTATCGTTGGGAGCAATGGCTGTTTACGCGTCTGTTTCAAAAAGGCATCATCTACAAGAAAAGTGGTACGGTTAACTGGGATCCTGTTGATCAAACTGTTTTGGCGAATGAGCAAGTGGTTGATGGTCGCGGTTGGCGTTCTGGGGCAATCGTTGAAAAACGAGAAATTCCCATGTATTACTTCAAAATCACCGATTACGCCGAAGAACTTCTAAAAGATTTAGATACATTAGAAGATTGGCCAGAACAAGTCAAAACCATGCAGCGTAATTGGATTGGTAAATCTCGTGGGATGCAAGTGCGTTTTGCCCTTGATGCTCAAAATAAACAAGGGCTCCCTGAAAATTATCCTGATTACATTCAAGTGTATACCACGCGTCCTGATACGCTGATGGGAGCAACTTATATGGCGGTTGCTGCCGAGCATCCTTTGGCACAAGCCGCAGCAGTGGATAATCCAGCATTACAAGCCTTTATTGCCGAATGTAAAGCAGGTTCCGTTGCCGAAGCCGATGTGGCAGTGATGGAGAAAAAAGGTATGCCCACAGGGCGATTTGCGGTTAATCCTTTAAATGGAGAGGCTTTGCCGATTTGGGTTGCCAATTATGTTTTATGGGGTTATGGCGATGGTGCTGTGATGGCGGTTCCTGCCCATGATGAACGAGATTTTGCCTTTGCAAGCCAATATCAACTGCCCATTAAACAAGTGATTGCATCTAATGATGCTGCTTTAACTTTTGATGCAGGGCAATGGCAAGAACATTATGCTGATAAAGAAAATAGTCATTGTGTTCATAGCGGTGTTTTAGATGGATTAAACTTTCAGGCTGCCTTTGACCGTGTTGCAGAAATTCTGCAAGAGAAAAATGCAGGCGAACCTAAAATGCAATACCGTTTGCGTGATTGGGGCATTTCTCGTCAGCGTTATTGGGGTTGTCCGATTCCGATTATTCATTGCGATTGTTGTGGCGATGTACCTGTTCCTGATGAGCAACTGCCTGTTGTGTTGCCTGAAAATATTGTGCCTGATGGTGCGGGTTCTCCTTTGGCAAAAATGCCAGAATTTTATGAAACCACTTGTCCGCAATGTGGTAAATCTGCCAAACGCGAAACCGATACTATGGATACATTTGTCGAATCCAGTTGGTATTTTGCTCGTTACTGTTCGCCCAAAAATAATCAAGGCATGGTTGATTGGGATGCTGCACGCTATTGGCTTCCAGTGGATCAATACATTGGTGGTATCGAACATGCCATTTTGCATTTGTTATACGCACGCTTTTTCACCAAACTGATGCGTGATGAAGGTTTACTTAATATTGACGAACCTTTTGCACGATTACTCACGCAAGGCATGGTGATTTGTGAAACTTATTATCGTGATGCGGCCAATGGCAGTAAAGAATGGATTGCACCGCAAGATATTGAATTGCAACGCGATGAACGCGGTCGTCCTATTTCGGCTACGCTGAAAGCCGATGGTCTGCCTGTGAAAATTGGTGGGACAGAAAAAATGTCTAAATCCAAGAACAACGGTGTTGATCCACAAGAAATTATTGATGTTTATGGGGCGGATACCGCACGAATGTTCATGATGTTTGCTTCCCCACCAGATCAATCATTGGAATGGTCAGACGCAGGAGTGGAAGGTGCACAACGCTTCTTGCGGCGTTTATGGCGTACGGTGTATGAGCATTTGCAAAAAGGTTCTGTACAAGCTTTTTCAGGAGAACACGCAGCACTTTCAGGCAGCCTGAAAGATTTGCGTCATAAACTGCATCAAACCATTGGTAAAGTAGAAGATGACTATGGTCGTCGCCGTCAATTCAATACGGCGATTGCTGCGGTGATGGAATTATTGAATTTATACGACAAAACCGATTGTTCATCGTCAGAAGGTCAAGCCGTTGCACGAGAAGTATTAGAAAGTGTTATACGGTTATTATGGCCCATCGTGCCACACATTACCCAAGTGTTATGGGATGCATTGCAGCCTGAAACTGCTTTATGGGACGCAGGTTTCCCAAAAGTTGATGCCACAGCCCTTGAAAAAAGTGAAATCACGCTGATGATTCAAGTGAATGGCAAATTGCGTGGTCAAATCACTGTCCCTGCGGATGCGGATAAAGCAAGCATTGAACAAGTCGCATTGCAAGACGAAAACGCTCAACGCTTTATCGACAATAAACCGATTAAAAAAGTGATTGTAGTTCCTAATCGTTTGGTGAATATTGTGGTTTAAATCATTCGTGTAGGATTTTCAGCCTGCCTGTTTTCCTGCACGAAAAACAAAGGAATTTTTATATGTTAGACATTCAATTATTGCGTCAAAATCCAGAAATAGTGGCACAAGGATTAGCAAAACGAAATTTTACGCTGGACATTCAAGCCTTATTGGAAAAAGACAAGCAATGTCGTGCCTGTCAAACTTCTATGCAGGAAATTCAAGCCAAACGCAATGCCACTTCTAAACAAATAGGCATCCTGAAAGGCAAGGGCGAAGACGCATCAGCGGTGATGGCAGAGGTGGCGAATTTGGGCGAAGCCTTGTCGCAGGCTGAAAATCAATATCAGCAATATCAACAAGAAATTAACGATTTATTGCTGACCATTCCCAATCTTCCGCATGATTCTGTTCCAGTGGGGCAGGATGAAAACGAAAATGTCGAAGTTCGCAAAGTGGGTACGCCTCGCTCGTTTGATTTTGAAATCAAAGACCATGTAGATTTGGGTAAACCATTAGGATTGGATACAGACGCAGGGGCGGCTTTGGCTGGGGCAAGATTTACGGTGATGAAAGGGGCAATCGCTCGTTTGCATCGTGCTTTGGCACAAATGATGTTGGATATGCACACGCAAAAACATGGTTACACCGAACATTACACGCCTTATATCGTTAATCCAGAAATTTTATATGGCACAGGACAACTGCCCAAATTTGCCGAAGATATGTATCGCGTCCGTTGTGGTGGCGAAGAAAATGATAAAGAACAATATCTTATTTCCACAGCGGAAATCACACTGACCAATTCGGTGCGTGAAAAAGTATTAAATATCAAAGAGTTACCGATCAAGCTTGCCGCTCATACACCGTGTTTTCGTTCGGAAGCGGGGAGTTACGGTAAAGATGTGCGTGGTTTAATTCGTCAGCATCAGTTTGATAAGGTGGAAATGGTGCAAATTGTGCATCCTGAAACTTCCTATCAAGTATTAGAAGAAATGGTTGGGCACGCCGAAGCCGTTTTACAGGCTTTGGAATTGCCGTATCGTGTCATTACGCTTTGTTCTGGCGATATGGGTTTTTCGGCAGCGAAAACCTACGATTTAGAAGTATGGGTGCCTGCTCAAAATATGTATCGTGAAATTTCCAGTTGTTCGAATTGCGAAGACTTTCAAGCTCGCCGCATGAAAGCCCGTTTCAAAGATGAAAATGGCAAAAACCGTTTGGTGCACACTTTAAATGGTTCAGGCGTTGCGGTTGGTCGTGCTTTGGTGGCGGTTATGGAAAATCATCAGCAATCAGATGGCAGTATTTATATTCCCCAAGCCTTGCGTCCTTATTTGGGCGGAGCAGAAAAGATTTCTGTTTAAATATTTTTCCCAGCACAGGCAGTGTTTTCAGCCTGCCTGTTGAATGTTGTTTTGCTTCATTTCACTGACAACAAATCTGATTGACTCAATCCATAAGCAAACAGCCAGCCATGCTCCATGTTTCTTTTTCACACACAAATGACCCATTTCAGTCGATTTCTGTCTGCTTATTCTAAAATTCTTTCTTACCAGTGTTGCAAAAGTGGTACAACTGATAAGTGCTAAAAATCTTTTTAAAATCAATAACTTATCAATATATATATATATATATCATGCGATACGCAACTTTTTGAGCAAAAAATTTGCCATCGCCGATTTGGGCTTGTACCATGCTTTCTGTAACTGATGCAAAAATTCCGCGTGTT
>JAGCOT010000093.1 GCA_017645365.1 Neisseriaceae bacterium | reverse complement strand
GCCATCATGGTATGAATAGACGCAATAAGATATTGTTTATTAAGGATTTTTTATCTTTAAAACAGAGTAAATAGCACCTTTTTTGTTACTTTAAAAGGTGCTACTCAAAAATAGCACCTTTTTTGTTACTTATGCCAAAATATGCAAGTTGGAACGGCGTGCTGCGGATTCGTTTGCGTTTTGCCCATCTTCCAACAGTTTGATTTTCAAACGCAAGTTATTTGCAGAATCGGCATTGTGCATCGCTTCATCATAACTGATGACACCGTTGACATACAATTCAAACAAGTGTTCATCAAAGGTTTGCATGCCATCGTCTTCAGAACGCTGCATGATTTCTTTAATGCCACCAATATCGCCTTTGGCAACCAAGTCGGCTACGGCTGGCGTGTTCAACATCACTTCCATAGCCACAACACGACCGCGACCGTCTTTACGGCGAATCAAGCGTTGAGAAATAATCGCTCGCAAGTCCAAAGATAAATCCATGTAGATTTGTCTGTGTCGTTCTTCATCGTAGAAGTTAATCACACGCTCTAACGCTTGGTTGGCATTGGTGGCGTGCAAGGTGCACATACACAAGTGCCCTGTTTGCGAAAGTTCCATCGCATGACTCATGGCAATCTGATCGCGAACCTCCCCTACAATCACAACATCAGGGGCTTCACGCATCGCACTCTTCAATGCTTCATGCCAAGATTCGGTATCAATCCCCACTTCGCGTTGGGTAACAATGCTCTTGTGATGGCGGTGAACGAATTCGATTGGGTCTTCAATGGTGATGATATGACCTGCTGCACGCTTGTTGCGATAGTCCACCATCGCAGCCAGTGAAGTAGATTTACCAGAACCTGTTGCACCCACCACAATAATCAAACCACGGCGTTCCATTGCCAAGTTTTTCAAAATAGATGGCAACTGCAAATCATCCAAAGTGGCGATTTCTGTGTTGATTTTACGCATCACCATGCCAACGCGATTTTGTTCGTGATACGCATTAACGCGGAAGCGAACTTCATCTGTTGCACGATGGGCGTAGTTGAGTTCCAATTCCGATTCAAATTGTTGCACCATGCGTTCAGACATTGTGGAATAAACAATGTCGCGAGTGGCTTCTTGTGAATAAGGTTTGTCAGAAATAGGGGTCAGAATACCATTGACTTTCAATGCAGGCGGAAAGCCTGGTGCAATGAAAATATCAGACGCATTTTGTTGGGTGGCATATTGCATGATGTTATACAAAATACGATATGCTTGTTGCAATCGCGGATTGTTTTTGGTCATGCTGCCCGCATTACGCAAGGTGTCATCAACTGACGGACCTTCGTATGACATCCCTTGACCTGACATATCAACAATTTGTTCACTCATAATAACAAACTCCTTAAAACATCTTTCAGGCTGCCTTTGAACGCTTGCTTGGACAAACAGGCAACCTGAAAAACCAATTAACCTGTAATATTTGTTGGGTTGGCTGCTTTCAAGCGTGCAGCTTCCACAGAAATTTGACCGCGTTTCACCAAGTTGTTCAGTGATTGGTCTAATGTCTGCATACCATATTGCTGACCTGTTTGAATCATAGAGCCCATTTGTGCTACTTTGTTTTCACGAATCAGGTTACGAATCGCAGGGGTTGCAATCATGATTTCGTGTGCTGCCACACGACCAGAACCGTCTTTTAACTTCATCAAGGTTTGTGAAATAACCGCACGCATGGATTCTGAAAGCATGGTACGAATCATGTCTTTTTCGTTAGCAGGGAATACATCTACCACACGGTCAATGGTTTTGGCAGCCCCTGTGGTGTGCAAGGTGCCGAATACCAAGTGCCCTGTTTCAGCAGCGGTTAATGCCAAACGAATGGTTTCCACATCACGCATTTCACCCACCAAAATAACATCTGGGTCTTCACGCAATGCAGAACGAAGAGCGTTTTCAAAACTGTGGGTGTGTTCGTGCAATTCGCGTTGGTTAATCAATGCTTTTTTACTTTGATGCACAAACTCGATTGGGTCTTCGATGGTGAGTACATGAATGGGCTGTGTGTTGTTGATGTAGTCAATCATACCCGCCAATGTGGTAGATTTACCAGAACCTGTTGGACCTGTTACCAATACCAAACCACGAGGAGTGTTACAAATGTCTTTAAACACAGCAGGTGCTTTTAATTGTTCCAAAGACAACACTTCGCTGGGAATGGTACGGAATACCGCAGCAGGACCGCGTTTGGTATTGAACGCATTCACACGGAAACGAGAAACATTGGGCAATTCGAAAGAGAAGTCAGTTTCCAAATTTTGTTGATAAATTCGGCGTTGATTATCGTTCATGATGTCGGTAATCATGTTGAAGACTTCTTCCGTTGTGGTTTCTGGAAGGTTGATACGGCGAATGTCCCCGTGTACGCGAATGATGGGTGGTAATCCTGTACTGATGTGTAAGTCTGATGCCTTGTTTTGAACGGCAAAAGCTAATAGGTCAGTAATTTGCATAATGAAAAATCCTCGAAAAATTACTTGTTAAAAAATAATAACGGCTTTTCAAGAATAGAGCCGCTACTCTAAAAGTTACGCTAACCGCATTCTATCAAAAAACTGCATGCACCGTCTATTTTTATGACATTTATTGAGTTATGACAAACTTTGATATTTATTTTTTGCGGTGATACCATCGAAAATTTTAAGGGAGAAATGCCATGTCTGACTTTATTGCATCTTATACCAATTTACAACATAAAATCAAACAGTTAGCCTTAAAAAATCATACTCATCCTGCGTGTTTGATTGCGGTGAGTAAGCATTTTCCGATTGCATCCATTCAGGCTGCCTATGATGCTGGGCAGCGTGATTTCGGTGAAAACTATATTCAAGAATGGTCGGATAAATGGCGTCAATTACCCGATGATATTGTTTGGCATATCATTGGCAACATTCAAAGCAATAAAACCAAAGAAGTGGCTCAAAGAGCTGATTGGGTGCATTCCATCAGTCGTTTAAAGATTGCTCAACGCTTATCCGATCAACGCCCATCTCATTTGGCACCCTTAAACATTTGTATTGAAATCAACATTGCAAAAGAACCGCAAAGACATGGCATTGCCCCAGAAGAATTATTGGATTTGGCGTTATCCATTGAATCTTTGCCGAATTTAAAATTGCGTGGTTTGATGTGCGTGGCATCAGATGCAGATCATGAGATGGTGGCAAAACAAATGCAGCAAATGCAGCAATTATTTCTTCAATATCAAAATCGTTTTCATTGGGATACTTTATCTATGGGTATGTCGAGCGACTGGGAAATTGCTGTGGCGTATGGTGCGACGCATATTCGCATTGGCTCTGCTTTATTTGGACAGCGTATTTATCAGTAAAAAAGTCTAAAACCTTTACAAAACTGGTCGGTTCAAAGTTGTGGTCGCACAGAAAGCGAATAAACACAGAGATATAGTCCATTCAGACCAAAAGCAGACAAGGCGGTGAGCCGAAGACAGTATCAATAATAGGGCAAGGCGAACCAACGCCGTATGGTTTTGGTATGAATTGACTATACCACTTTTGCAAAGGTTCTTTGAATTAAATAGGCAGGCTGAAAATCTTTCAGCCTGCCTATTTATTTGCCTGTAAAAAACTTGCTCAACCATTATTCAGGTTGCCTGTTTTGAAATGCGTTTGTGTGGGCTATTCCATTTTAGGCGGATTCCTGTGGTTCTCTTTTGGAGAGCCATTCTTGCAAATAATGAATTGAAACGCCTCCTTTTAAGAATGTGGGGTCGCTTAACAATTCTCGATGCAATGGAATGTTGGTTTTAATGCCAGAAATCATAAATTCACGCAATGCCACTCGCATTCGTGCCGCCGCCTCTTCACGATTGTCGCCGTGTGCACACAGTTTAGCCACTAAACTGTCGTAATAGGGTGGAATACGATACCCCTGATATAAATGAGTATCCAAACGAATTCCAGGACCACCAGGTGAGTGATAATAATCAATTAAACCAGGACTGGGCATGAAGTTATATGGATCTTCTGCATTGATGCGACATTCAATCGCATGACCACGCAAATGAACATCTTTTTGTTGAATGGACAATGGCATGCCTGACGCAATACGCAGTTGTTCCAAAACAATGTCCACTCCGCTAATCAATTCTGTTACAGGATGCTCCACTTGCACACGCGTGTTCATTTCAATAAAGAAAAACTCGCCGTTTTCGTATAAGAATTCAAAAGTCCCCGCACCACGATAACCTATGCGTTTACAGGCTGCCACACAGGCTTCGCCGATTTTTTTTCTTTGTTGTGCTGTAATAAATGGTGCAGGTGCTTCTTCAATGATTTTTTGATGACGGCGTTGCATCGAACAATCTCGCTCGCCCAAATAAATGGCGTTGCCATGTTCGTCCGCTAAAACTTGAATTTCGATATGACGCGGTTTTTGTAAAAAACGCTCCATATACACCATAGGATTACCAAAAGCCGCTGCCGCTTCGGTTTGTGTGGTTTTGACAGCGGTAAGTAAATCTTCTTCTTTTTCGACCACTCTCATGCCGCGACCACCACCGCCACCAGAGGCTTTAACGATCAGTGGATAACCCACTTCTCGACCAATACGAATAATTTCATCTTCATCATCTGGCAATGCCCCCTCTGAACCTGGTACACAAGGAACACCAGCGGCAATCATGGCTTTTTTGGCTGAAACTTTATCGCCCATCATGCGTATGGTTTCTGCTTTGGGTCCGATAAATACAAAACCCGAACGCTCTACTTGCTCGGCAAAATCAGCATTTTCAGACAAAAAGCCATAGCCTGGATGAATGGCTTCTGCTCCTGTTACTTCTGCTGCTGCAATAATGGCGGGAATGTTTAAATAACTTTTGGCAGATGATGCGGGTCCGATGCACACTGATTCATGTGCCAATTTGACATAAATGGCATCACGGTCCGCTTCGGAATGAACCATTACCGAACGCACGCCAATTTCACGACACGCACGCAAAACGCGTAACGCAATTTCCCCTCGATTGGCAACTAAAATTTTCTTAAACATATTCAATTTTCCTTATTCAGGGTGCCAAAACTTCTGCAAAACAGATAGATATGATTGTAAGTACTTTTAAAATGCGTTATTGCACAGAAAATATCGCATATGATCTTTCTTTCAAGTACCGCACAAGCAAGGTCCATTTTGCATGGAGTTTATGAAATGATTAGGATTATTCGATAATAAACAAAGGTTCGCCGTATTCCACAGGCTCGCCGTTATTGACCAAAATGGCTTTCACGGTGCCTGCAACATCGGCTTCAATTTCGTTCATCAATTTCATCGCTTCAATAATGCAAAGCGTATCGCCCACTTGAACTTTTTGTCCCACTTCTACAAATGAAGGCGATGAAGGCGACGGGGAGCGATAGAAAGTACCCACCATAGGAGAAGTCATTTTATGACCTGAAATTTCTTCCACAGATGTTTCGGAAGTCGAAGAGGCAGCCTGAACAGTAGTCGCAGGTGCGGCAGGAATGGCAGTTTGATAAGCAACACCAGTGGAAAGATTTTCACGAACACGAACAATGCGAACGCTGTCTTCGCCTTCTGTGAGTTCCAACTCGGCGATTCCTGATTCTTCAACCAAATCAATAATGTTTTTTAATTTGCGTAAATCCATACAACTTCCTTTGGGTTATTTTTTGTTGTTCCAATAATTTTGGGCAAAATCAAGGGCGTATTGATAGCCTTGAATACCCAATCCTGCAATCACGCCACAGGCAATGTCGGACAAATAAGAATGATGACGAAAGGCTTCGCGGGCATGAATGTTCGAAATGTGCACTTCCACAAAAGGAATACCGACGCCTGTTAAAGCATCTCGCAAAGCAACGCTGGTATGGGTGAAAGCACCTGGATTGATGATGATAAATTGTGTTCCATCTGTTTTGGCAGCGTGAATTCGCTCAATCAGAATATGCTCGGCATTACTTTGCAAAAAAGATAAAGTAACATTGGCTTTCTGTGCTTGTTGAATCAACATAGATTCAACATCTTGTAGCGTTTGTGCCCCGTAAATATGCGGTTCTCTTGTCCCCAACAAGTTAAGATTGGGACCATTTAACACCAATACCGATTGAAGCATAAAATATCCTCAACTAAAAATGTGTCTATTCTCTTATAAAATTGGGTATCTTGTCTATAAATTCTACAAACAATCACCCTTTGTCATCTTATGTAGATATAAAAATCAATCATTTATCAACAAGACGCTGTTTTGAATTTACCAATAAATGAACATATAATAACCGCCAAGCCGTGTGCGTATTCAGGCAGCCTTATTTCTAACTTACGAGTAAAATCAATATGTTAAGCAATTCAACCATTTTAATTACAGGCGGTACAGGTTCTTTTGGGAATACTTTTGTACCAATGACTTTGACGCGTTACAACCCTAAAAAACTCATTATTTTTTCGCGAGATGAGATGAAGCAATGGGAAATGGCGAAAAAATTTCAAGGCGATTCTCGTGTGCGGTTTTTTATTGGCGATGTGCGTGATAAAGACCGTTTGTATCGTGCTTTGGACGGCGTGGATTATGTCGTTCATGCCGCCGCCACCAAAATTGTGCCCACAGCAGAATACAATCCTTTTGAATGCGTTAAAACCAATATTCACGGTGCGATGAACTTGATTGATGCCTGTATTGATAAAGGCGTAAAAAAAGTTGTCGCCTTGTCTACCGATAAAGCCAGTTCTCCTGTGAATTTGTACGGTGCCACCAAATTGGCTTCCGATAAATTATTTGTCGCAGGCAACGCGTATTCAGGCGAACACGGCAGCCGTTTTGCGGTGGTGCGTTATGGCAATGTGATGGGCTCGCGTGGTTCGGTGATTCCATTTTTCTTATCGGTGCGAAAAGACGGTGTTTTACCGATTACCGATGAACGAATGACGCGTTTTATGATTTCTTTGGAACAAGGTGTGGAACTGGTTTGGCACGCTTTTGATGATATGGTGGGCGGTGAAATTTATGTAAAAAAAATTCCGTCTATGAAAGTAACCGATTTAGCAAAAGCCATTGCTCCTGAATGTGAACAAAAAATCATTGGCATTCGTCCAGGCGAAAAACTGCATGAACAAATGATTGGTGCGGAAGATTCGTTTTACACTTACGAATACCCTGAACATTTCAAAATTCTGCCTGCGATTCACGGTTGGTCGGATTCGCCTGAACGCATTAAAGACGGTAAAAAAGTCCCCGAAGGTTTTGTGTACGCCAGCGATAATAATACGCAATGGATGAGTGAAACCGAGTTGCAAGAATGGGTGAAAAATAATCAGCATAAAATTGGGGCGATTTAGGTTTCAGGCTACCTGAAAAATATTCGTCATTTTGAGCCGTAGGCGAAAAATCTTGCGGATTAAAGATGCTTCGCTATCGCTCAGAATGACGGTTGTAAAAAATTTCAGGCTACCTGAAAGATAAACAAAATTTTGATGAAATTAAAACGAGTTTCTGCGAACGAAGTGAAGCTAAAACAATGACTTTTACTGAACAAACCATTGACCGAACCTTTCAAAACACTTTTGATAGACTATCTCAAAAACAAGTTGCGGTTTTGCGTAAAAAAGATGCACAGATTACTGATGCTGCAAAAACTGCTTTACTCAACGCTGAAAAACAAAAAAATGCAGGAACTATCCAATCCTCTCAAACTGATGGAAAATCCACCGTTAAACCTTTTCTAAAATGGGCAGGCGGAAAAGGACAACTGCTCAATGAAATCAGGCAATACTATCCGTTTGAAGATGGGAAGTTTTCAAAATATGCAGAACCCTTTGTTGGTGGTGGTGCGGTTTTGTTTGATGTGTTAAGTCGCTATGCTTTGGAAGCTGTTTATATTAGTGATGTAAACAAAGAACTTATCAATGCTTATCGTGTTATCAAGAACGAAGTTGCTACGCTTATCTCTTTTTTGAAAGCTTATCAAAATGAATATATTCCTTTGAGTACAGATGAGCGTAAGAAGTATTATCTACTCAAAAGATAAAAATCCATCTGAACGGAAAATAGCAGTTGATGCATTAGATTATCTTACAATCTCAAATGCTTTTATGTCTTTATACGAACCAAATTTTTGAAACTTATTTAAGGCTTCATCACTATTTTGAGCAGTTATAAAATCTAAAATTTGACAATTTTCAAACTCATTTCCTTCGTCATCAAAAGTTCTACCACTTAATGCAACGATAGCAAACTCTTTTTCTTTCATAATTGCTTCCTGTATCAAATTAAATTCCATTTTCAACATAATTCATTATTTGTTCATATTGTTTTACAATGGTTTCATAGTCTTTAAACATCACAATACCCTTAATGGAAGAGTAGATAGAAGCATTGATGATATTGTTAAACTGCTTATTTCGTTCTCTGTTGGCAACAATAATAAATCGAGAACGAAAATCTTGTAATTCAAAAAACTTATTGATTGAGTTTTTAAAATCAGTACTATGTTCAACTTCAAAAAATGAATTTGGTAAATTTCTTTCATTAAACCAAATAACATCAATAGTTTTAGCAAATCTAACAATTTCAGGATAAGTAAAATCACATTTATCAGTAGTAATAACTTCACTTAATTTACGATTAATAAATAACCTATTTTTATCCTGTGCTGGCACAAAGGTTCTAAACCTTTTTTTATTACCAATTTCAGCAATAATCCCTTGATAATAAGAATGTGTAAATTCATTTTCGTTGATGATTGTTTCATCTTTTATGGCAAATTTATCTAAAATCTCCTGTTTATAATCACTCAACCCCCACAAGCCTGGTTGAATTTTGAAAAATTCATCATTTTCCTGTAAGATGCGACGGATAGATGCAAATGGCGTTTTGGTCTTCCAAGATGAAACATCGGTTAAATGATAAAGTTGCGACAAAGTAGCCACATTGCCTTGTTTTAATAATGCGTCAATTACATAATGCTTTTGTTTTTTAAGCATTTTTGTATCCTTGTCTAATTATCCAAATAATTGAATTGCAAACTATAACACGCCCATAGATACATCTCAACTTGTACACCAAGCGTGGCGATTGGGCAACCCATGATGCTGGCTGGCGTGGCAACTGGTCTCCCTATATTCCACGCAACATCATTTTGCGATATTCAAACGAGGGAGATTGGATTTTAGACCAATTTGCAGGTGGTGGAACAACACTTGTTGAAGCAAAATTGTTAAACAGAAATATTATTGGTGTTGATGTTAATGATATTGCACTGGCTCGTTGTCAAAACAAAACAACATTTGATTATGAAAAAGCAAAAGGAAAAGTAGTCATCAAAAAAGCCGATGCAAGAAATCTGCAATTTATCAAAGATGAAAGCATTGACCTAATATGCACTCACCCACCTTACGCCAACATCATTAAATACAGCGAAGACATCATAGAAGACCTATCTTTGCTGAAAATTAGCGATTTTTTAGAAGCAATGAAGCAAGTGGCGTCTGAAAGTTACCGTGTTCTCAAAAAAGGGAAATATTGTGCCATACTGATGGGCGATACACGCCAAAAAGGACATATCATTCCTATGTCGTTTGATGTGATGAGAATATTTGAAGACGCAGGTTTTAAACTTAAAGAACTCATCATCAAAGAACAGCATAATTGTAAAGCAACAGGCTACTGGAAAACGAATAGCATTAAGTATAATTTTTTACTTATAGCCCATGAATATTTGTTTGTTTTCAAAAAATAATCGCTTTCAGGCAGCCTGAAAACTTAAAATCCCTATTTATTTGAATGGTATTGAAACGAAAGGCATTTTATGAAAATAAAATCACTGTTCATCATCAGCAGTTTATTGATTTCAGCGACCGTTGGAGCAGATGTTCATCAGGCAGAAGGGACTTGGAACAATGACCTGAATATTGCTGGGAAAAACTATACTTGTGAAGGCAAGAAAGAAGTTCTTTATCATCATTCAATGTGGTCTCGTGGTGATGTTGAAACCTATACTTTTCTTTGCGTCAATCCATCAAATAAAAAACAAGCACAATGGATTATGAGTGCGGACAACGCCACGCCCAGTGAACCGCTTACTCGTGTTAAAGGAAAGTTTTATCAAAATTGCCAATATCTTGATAGTCAGGGCTGGTCTTGTGCCAAACAGAAAAAAATTTCTGGCAAAATCAGCATTAAAGAACAAGATTTAAAAATAGGACAAATCTATACAGATAACTGTTTGTCAGAAGAAAAGCCAAATAAAAAATGCAAAGCAGAATTGGCTAAACACGATGAAATTGGTCAGAAAGCTCTGATAAGAGAAAGAAAATAAGGTTTGTTTTAATGAAGTTAAAACCTTTATTGACGAAGTCAATAAAGGATTGCGAAGCAATCAAACCGCAATTTAGGCGAAGCCAAAATAAGGTTTGTTTGATACGAAGTATCAAACCTTTTATGAACTTTGTTCTACAAGCCGTAAGGCGAAATTGAAATAACCCTTTCAGGCTGCCTGAATCACTACGCATATAGCGAACATTGCTTGTGTGTGGGAGATACTGTCATTGCGAGCGAAGCCGTAAGGCTGTGCGTGGCAATCTCCTGACTACGAAGAACAACGATGCGATGCAAAAATAGTTTCAGGCTGCCTGAAACCCCATTTAACCCAACAGAGTAAAAACAATGATTCCCTACGGCAAACAAACCATTTCCCAAGCAGATATAGACGCTGTGGTCAGCGTTTTGCGTTCTGATTTTTTAACACAGGGTTCCCAAGTCCCTGCTTTTGAAAAAGCCATTGGCGATTATTGCGGTGCCAATTTTGCGGTGGCGGTCAATAGTGCCACTTCGGCTTTGCACATTGCTTGCTTGGCTTTGGGCGTGGGGCAAGGCGATATGGTTTGGACTTCGCCGATTACCTTTGTTGCGTCCAGTAATTGTGCGATTTATTGCGGGGCTGATGTGGATTTTGTGGATATTGACCCCAAAACTTTTAATATGTCCATTGACCGCTTGCGTGAAAAATTACAGGCTGCCAAGCGTGAAACAAATACGCAAAATTAGGAATGATATAGATGAAAATATTACTTCTCGGTTCCAACGGTATGCTTGGACAGTCCATCAATAAAGTATTTTCTGATAAAGGAATAAATGTAATAACAGCAGCAAAACGCGATGCAGATTATTGCTTTGACTTTACTGATGATACTTTATTAGAACATTGTATTGATGATGCCAATCCAGATATTATCATCAACACATCGGCAATAGTTGATCTTTCTTTTTGCGAAAATGAACCTGAAAAAGCCTATTTGGTTAATGCAAGAATACTTGGTATTTTGGCGAACATATGTAAGCGTAAAAACATTTATCTCATTCATATTTCAACCGATCATTACTATACTCAAGGGAAACACATAAAGCATAATGAAAACGAAAATGTTGAATTGGTTAATGAATATGCACGAACAAAATACTTGGGGGAGCAATTAGCATTAACACATCAAAACACACTTGTTTTAAGAACGAATATCATAGGGTTCCGTGGTTCAGAGAAACCCACTTTTATTGAATGGGTTATTGGTGAATTAGAAAAGGGGTCGCAATTCAATTTATTCACTGATTTTTATACATCTTCAATACACACTACTGAATTTGCTAAAATTCTCGTTGATGTAATTGCCAAACATCCAACTGGCATTTATAACCTTGCATCTTCCGAAGTGAGTAGTAAGAAAGATTTTATTTTATCCATTTCTCATGCTCTATTTAAAAAGGAGCCTGACTATAAAGAAGCAAGTGTTTTAAGTATTAACGACCCCAAACGAGCATCTTCTTTGGGATTAGATACTTCCAAAATCGAATCTTTAATCGGCTACACAATGCCTAATCTTAAAGAAACGGTTGACAGCATAGTGATTGATTATCTTGATAGGAAAAATACATGAAATACAACAGTTCAATCCATATCAATGGAAAATGCATCGATATTTCTTCACCAACATATTTTGTAGCAGACATCGCTGCCAATCACAACGGCGATTTAAATACCGCGAAAGAATTGATTTGGTTAGCCAAAGAAGCTGGTGCAGATGCCGTTAAGTTTCAACATTTTTTGGCGGACAAAATTGTTAGTGATTATGGATTCAAACATTTAGGTGCTCAATCCAGCCATCAAGCCAAATGGCAAAAAAGTGTTTATGAAACTTATAAAGACGCTGAATTCAATAGAAATTGGAATGAAATATTGGCAGAAGAAGCCAAAAAAGCAGATATAGATTACTTTACTTCTCCATATGATTTTGCTGCAATAGAAGCATTAGACCCTTATGTTTGTGCATACAAAATTGGTTCAGGAGACATCACTTGGCTTCAACTTATTGAATTTATCGCCAAGCAAAATAAACCAGTGATGATTGCAACTGGTGCGTCCAATATGTGGGAAGTTGAGCAAGCGGTAGAAACCATCATTATGCACAATCCTAATATTATTTTAATGCAATGTAATACTAACTATACAGGTGAATTAGAAAACTTCAAATTCATCAATTTGAATGTTTTAAAAACCTATGCCAACAGATATCCAAATATGGTTCTTGGATTATCTGACCATACACCAGGTCATGCAACAGTACTTGGTGCAATTGCTTTGGGGGCAAGAGTAATAGAAAAACATTTTACTGCTGATAACCATCAAGTAGGTCCTGATCATGCTTTTTCTATGAATCCAACAACTTGGAAAGAAATGGTTGAACGAACAAGAGAACTTGAAAATTCACTTGGAACAGGCATTAAAATTGTTGAAGGGAACGAGCAAGAAACTGTGGTACTACAACGCAGAGCTATTCGTGTTAAAAATCATCTGCCCAAAGGCACTATCATTACAGACGATATGCTAGAAGAATTAAGACCCGCTCCGCGTGATGCTATTTATCCGTACCAAAAGAACGACATTATTGGCAAAAGATTAGTTATAGATAAAGAAAAAGGCGACTGCCTGAAAAAATCAGACTTGGAGTAGAAATCAATGTTAAAAGGAAAAACTGTTGGTTTACGGGCAATAGAGCGTCATGATCTTGAAAAATTATTGACTTGGCGAAATCAGCCAAATTTCAGAAAATTCTTTCGTGAATATAGAGAACTCAATAACGACAATCAAAATAATTGGTTTAACTCAAAAGTTATATCAGATGAACACACAAGAATGTTTTCAATCGTTTTATTGGAAACAGGGGAGTTAATTGGTGCATGTGGGCTTTGTTATATTGACTGGCAAAATCGATGTGCTGATTTTTCTATCTATATTGGAAAGGATAATCTGTATATTGATTCAGAATATGCGATTGATGCAGCAAAAACAATGATTCAATATGGATTTGAAGAGTTGAACCTACATCGACTATGGTCCGAAATATACGATATAGATAATCAAAAACAGACCATGTTTAAACAACTTGGCTTTACCCATGAAGCCACTCATTTATCCACGCATTGGACGGAAGGTAAATGGGTAAACTCATTGTATTATCGTTATTTAGAAACAGATTATTTTGATTCAAAAAGAACACAATAGTATTCTGGAGAAGATACCAATATGAAAAGCATAGCTATTATAACGGCACGCGGCGGAAGCAAAAGAATTCCTAAAAAAAACATAAAAATATTTTGCGGAAAACCAATCATTGCATACAGTATTGAGGCAGCCATTAGTAGCGGACTTTTTGATGAAATAATGGTTTCCACCGACAGTCATGAAATCGCTGAAATTGCAAAACAATATGGTGCAAAAATCCCATTTTTGCGTTCAGAACAAACAAGTCATGATTTTGCCACCACATCTGATGTGCTCGAAGAAGTAATTTGCCAATATAAAAAAATGGGAAAAGAGTTTGATACTGTATGCTGTATTTATCCAACAGCTGTATTTGTTACAGGGGAAAAACTCAAAAAAGCCATGAATATTTTTGAAACAAAAAAAGCTTCTTGCGTTACACCTGTTGTCAAATTTAGTTTTCCACCACAAAGGGCATTCATTATCAGAAACGAACAATTAGCATTTCAGTTTCCACAATATGCCAAAACAAGAAGCCAAGATTTAGAGCCAATCTATCATGATTGTGGGCAATTTTATATATTAAAAACAAAAGACTTAATGGAGCAGCATACCATTGCTCCACTTAATACCTATCCTTTTATTTTGGAAGAAACAGAAGTGCAAGACATAGATAATCCATCAGATTGGGAAATTGCAGAAGAAAAGTACAAAACGCTATGCAAAAATAATGGGAATACACGGGATTAAGAATTGAATAATGATTTTGGGGCTGTATTAGATTAGCAGTTATGATAGACTGCAAAAATGAAGATAACACATTGTAAATTAAAGAAATCTGTACAGAAGAAACTGCTTGAATTTTTTGTATTAGAAGTTACAGCAAGAAGTGCAGCCGATATTTT
>JAGCOT010000092.1 GCA_017645365.1 Neisseriaceae bacterium | reverse complement strand
GCTGCCATCATGGTATGAATAGACGCAATAAGATATTGTTTATTAAGGATTTTTTATCTTTAAAACAGAGTAAATAGCACCTTTTTTGTTACTTTAAAAGGTGCTACTCAAAAATAGCACCTTTTTTGTTACTTATGCCTGTAATCAAAACAAATTTCAACAAACGAAGTGAAGTTAAAAAACGCTCCCTGAAAACCTTTCAGGGAGCGTTTATTGTCAATCAATCAACAATAATTACTTAACCGTTTCTGCCACTTTTTGGTAAGCATCAATTTGGTTAAAGTTCATATAACGGTAGATTTTATCGCCGTTTTCGTTGATTGTGCCGATATTGGCTTTGTATTCTTCTACCGTAGGAATGCGTCCCAAGATAGAGCAGATTGCGGCTAATTCGGCTGAACCTAAATACACAAAAGTGTTTTTACCCAAGCGATTGGGGAAGTTGCGTGTGGAAGTGGAAATCACAGTCGCTCCTTCGCGAACTTGTGCTTGGTTGCCCATACACAAGGAGCAGCCTGGCATTTCCATTCTCGCACCTGCTCTGCCCAAAACGCCATAGTGTCCTTCGTCTGACAGTTCGCGTGCGTCCATTTTTGTGGGCGGTGCCATCCATAAACGCACTGGCAAGTCGGCTTTGCCTTCCAACAGTTTGGACGCTGCACGGAAGTGTCCGATATTGGTCATACAAGAACCCACAAACACTTCGTCAATCTTCGTGCCTGCAACTTCGGACAGAACTTTCACATCGTCTGGGTCATTCGGACACGCCAAAATCGGCTCTTTGATTTCGTCCATATTGATTTCAATCACGGCAGCGTATTCCGCGTCTTTGTCTGCTTCCAAAAGTTGCGGATTAGCCAGCCATTTTTCCATATTTTCAATACGGCGTTTCAGGGTGCGTGCGTCTTGGTAGCCGTCTGCAATCATATTTTTCATCAATACGATATTCGATTGCAGATATTCAATAATCGGTTCTTTATTGAGTTTCACGGTACAACCTGCGGCAGAGCGTTCTGCGGACGCGTCAGTTAATTCAAATGCTTGTTCCACTTTCAAATCAGGCAAGCCTTCGATTTCCAAAATACGACCCGAGAATATGTTTTTCTTACCAGCTTTGGCAACCGTCAATAAGCCCATTTCGATGGCTTTCAGGGGAATGGCATTGACTAAATCACGCAAGGTAATGCCAGGTTGCATTTTGCCTGAAAAACGCACCAAGACAGATTCGGGCATATCCAAAGGCATTACGCCTGTTGCTGCGGCAAAGGCTACCAAGCCAGAACCTGCGGGGAATGAAATACCAATCGGGAAACGAGTGTGTGAGTCGCCGCCTGTGCCTACGGTATCAGGCAAGAGCAAGCGGTTTAACCAAGAGTGAATCACGCCATCGCCTGGACGCAAAGCCACACCGCCACGAGTGGAGATGAAGTTCGGCAAGGTTTTGTGCGTTTTTACATCGACTGGTTTGGGGTAAGCCGCTGTATGGCAGAATGACTGCATAACCAAGTCAGCAGAGAAACCAAGACAAGCCAAGTCTTTGAGTTCATCACGCGTCATCGGACCTGTGGTGTCTTGTGAGCCTACCGTTGTCATTTTGGGTTCGCAATAAGTGCCTGGACGAATGCCTTGTCCTTCTGGCAGACCACAAGCACGACCAACCATTTTTTGTGCCAACGAAAAGCCTTTGCCTGTGTCTGCTGGATTTGCAGGCAGCCTGAAAACTTCGCTTGCAGGCAAACCTAATGCTTCACGGGCTTTGGCAGTCAAGCCACGACCGATAATCAAGTTAATGCGACCGCCTGCTTGCACTTCGTCTAACAGAACTTGCGATTTGAGTTGAAACTCGGCAATCACTTCACCGTTTTTCAAAATTTTGCCTTCATACGGCAGAATATCGACCACATCGCCCATATTCATTTTAGAAACATCAACTTCAATCGGCAATGCACCTGAATCTTCTTGGGTATTGAAGAAAATCGGAGCAATTTTACCGCCCAAGCACACGCCGCCAAAGCGTTTGTTCGGCACAAATGGAATGTCTTGACCAGTATGCCAAATCACTGAATTGGTTGCAGATTTACGAGAAGAACCCGTTCCCACAACATCACCCACATAGGCTACTAAATTACCTTTGGCTTTTAATTCTTCCAAAGTTTTAATCGGACCTACTTCGCCTGATTTATCAGGTGTAATGCCGTCGCGTGGGTTTTTCAACATTGCCAAAGCGTGCAAGGGAATATCAGGACGACTCCAAGCGTCAGGAGCAGGAGATAAATCGTCCGTATTCGTTTCGCCTGATACTTTGAATACGGTTACGGTGATTTTTTCCGCCACTTTCGGACGACTTGTGAACCATTCCGCATCTGCCCAAGATTGCAACACTGCTTTGGCATAGGCATTGCCTTTATCGGCTTTTTCTTTAACATCGTTAAATGCGTCAAACATCAACAAAGTGTGTTTTAAGCCATTTGCAGCAATCGGGCCTAATTTAGCGTCATCTAACAAATCAACCAAAGGAGCAATGTTATAACCGCCTAACATTGTGCCTAAAAGTTCAGTGGCTTTTTCAGGAGAAACCAAAGGAGATTTCAGGGAGCCTTTTGCCACATTTGCCAAAAATTCGGCTTTGACTTTGGACGCATCATCTACACCAGGCGGTACGCGGTGCGACAACAAATGCACCAAAAAGTCTTCTTCACCTTTTGGCGGATTTTGCAATAATTCAACTAAACCTGCGGTTTGCTCCGCAGACAACGCCAACGCAGGAATGCCCAAGGCTTCACGCTCTGCGGCGGCTTTGCGATATTCTGCTAACATAGTTTGTTCCTTAAAGTAACTAAAAGTTAGATAAGATGGTTAATTCAAACAGAAAATAAATTTCTGTAAAAACCAAAGATTTTAGCACAAGTAGAAAATGGATAGAAAAAAACAGAAAATAAAGAAGCGGGCCTGAACCTCGGCACCAGTTGTTTATGATGGGCTGCTTGCTTCCGCACCTGACCCGTTGTCATAAATAGCTGTGCGAGGGGACCCGCAGGGACGAGATTATAACGATGTTTCTTCAAATCGGCTATCTATTTTTGCAAAGATGAAAAATTTTTAACTTTCGCCGTAGGCTTTGCAGAAACTTTAAAGTTACTTCGCAATCCTTTGACAATGCTTCGCTTGTAGAATATTTCATTGCTTGATGAAATAAATTCGGTCGTTTTCAGGTTGCCTGTATGGATAAAAGTAAACAAAAAAACCCCCGAAAATTCGGGGCTTTTTATTGCTTCAAAAGAAGTGATTACAGAGTCAATTCTTTTGCAGCCGCTTGAATTGAACGGCGAGCCAAAGCCAAAGTACCACCATCTTTTCGCATCACGAAGTATACGAAAGTACCTTCAATGTGAGGAATTGGATACAAGATGTGGTATTGAGATTCCAATGTAATCAAGAAATCTTCGATTCTTTCGTTGATGTTCAAAGTTTTCATGATTTTCATTTTAGCGTGATACAACTCGGTGTTGCCAGCAGAAGCGTATTCCAAGTCCAAGCCTTTGCCTTCTGCTCCCAACATAAAACCGTTGTTGGAATCAACAATAGAGGTTGCGATTGCACCATCAATTTTCATGATGGCTTCCAAGGTTTCTTTAACTGTAGCCATTTGGTTACCTTTCTATTTTGTAGAATTGTTTTTGAAGATTGATCTTATTTCTGACGCAAAAACCTTCAACAAACACCTCATTTTTGCGATCAGAAACGCGTATTATCCATAAATTTACTCGTTTTGCAACACCTTTTTGTTTTTTGCAAGTTATTGATTTTAAATGATTTTTTTGAGCGTTTAGTGTAAATACACTAAATGGAAGTGCTGTCAAAAGCAAAATATGTGTGCTTTTTTCAGAGTTATCATACAAAAAAAACTTTCGCCAGCAAGTTGAAAAAACAGGCAACTTGAAAAACAGGCAAGGCAACCTGAAAACCAAGCAATCTAAAAAAACAGGCAGCCTGAAAAACAGGCAGCCTGAAAAACAAGGCAGCCTGAAAAACAAGGCAACCTGAAAAACAAGCAATCTAAAAAAACAGGCAGCCTGAAAAAACAGGCAACCTGAAAAACAATGCAGCCTGAAAAAACAGGCAGCCTGAAAAAACAGGTAGCCTGAAAAACAAGGCAACCTGAAAAAACAAGCAATCTGAAAACAGGCAGTCTGAAAAAACAGGCAACCTGAAAAACAAGACAGCCTGAAAAACAAGGCAGCCTGAAAAACAAGGCAGCCTGAAAAAACAGGCAACCTGAAAAACAGGCAACCTGAAAAACAAGGCAGCCTGAAAAACAAGGCAGCCTGAAAAACAAGGCAGCCTGAAAAAACAGGCAGCCTGAAAAGAAAAAGCCACGCTTGCGTGGCTTTTTCTTGCGATCAATCAGTTTTTCGTAATGCTATCAATCAATAGTGATGGTGGATTGAATGCTGTCTTTAAACTGTGGATTAGGCACCATAACAATTTTGTCGTCCAACTCTCGAATCAATTTAAGATCTTTATCTGGATAATCCAACTGACTTAAAAAATAGCGAATACAATTCAAACGAGCACGCTTTTTATCGTCTGATTTAATCACTGTCCAAGGTGCATCGCCTGTGTGGGTGTGGAAAAACATCGCATTTTTGGCTTCGGTGTAAGCATCCCATTTGTCCAAAGATTGAATATCAATAGGCGATAATTTCCAGTGTTTGAGTGGGTCATTACGACGAGATAAGAAACGGCGTAATTGCTCTTCACGGCTGACAGAGAACCAGAATTTAAATAAATGAATGCCTGAATTCACCAACATTCTTTCTAATTCTGGTGCTTGACGCATGAATTGTAAATATTCGTGCGGTTCGCAAAAGCCCATCACGCGTTCTACGCCTGCACGGTTGTACCAAGAGCGGTCAAAAAACACAATTTCACCAGCCGTAGGCAAGTTTTCAATATAGCGTTGGAAATACCATTGCCCTTTTTCAACTGTATTGGGTTTTTCCAACGCTACTGTGCGTGCACCGCGTGGGTTTAAATGTTCCATAAAGCGTTTGATGGTTCCACCCTTCCCTGCGGCATCTCGACCTTCAAACAAACATACAATGCGTTGTCCTGTATCTTTCACCCAGCTTTGTACTTTCAACAATTCGATTTGCAGTTTTTTCTTTTCTGCTTCGTATTGCTTGCGTTGCATGCGGGTTTTGTAAGGATAATTTTCAGGCAAAGGGGCTGAACCTGAATTTTCGGTAGTAATTCGACCTTTATAGCCCAAAACATCGCGAATAAAAATGGGGAGATTTTCTTTGGTGAGTAAGTTTTCGTCAATGGGTTCATTGGGACGAAGTTGGTGTTCTGACATGATAATTCCCTTTAAAGATACAGTTGTCGAAAAGGACGCATTTTAAATCAATTTGCAGTGCCATAACAATATACTTTACAGGCTGCCTGAAACTGCTTAAATCAAGTATAATTTCCCCTTTTGATTTTTTATTTTCAAACACAAAATGCAAAACACCACTTATTCACCGACCGACATTGAACAAAATTGGTACAACCATTGGGAAAAACACGGTTATTTTCGCCCGACTATGCAGGGCAATCAATCGTTTGCCATTCAACTGCCGCCGCCGAATGTAACGGGCACGCTGCATATGGGGCATGCGTTTAATCAGACGATTATGGACGCTCTGACGCGTTATCATCGTATGAAAGGCGAAAACACTTGTTGGATTCCTGGTTCGGATCACGCGGGCATTGCCACGCAAATTGTGGTTGAACGGCAATTAGCGGCTCAAAATATTTCTCGGCATGATTTAGGGCGAGATAAGTTTTTGCAAAAAATTTGGGCGTGGAAAGAAGAGTCTGGCGGCACAATCACTTCGCAAATTCGCCGTGTCGGCTGTTCGGTTGATTGGGATAAAGAATATTTTACAATGGACGACAATTTAGCAGAAGTCGTTACCGAAGTATTTGTGCGTCTTTATGAGCAAGGTTTGATTTATCGTGGCAAACGCTTGGTAAATTGGGACCCTGTTTTAGGCACAGCGGTGTCGGATTTGGAAGTGGAAAGTGTCGAAGAAAATGGCAAAATGTGGCACATTCGCTATCCTTTTGTCGATAATCCTGCGGACGGTTTGATTGTGGCAACCACGCGTCCTGAAACGCTGTTGGGCGATGTGGCTGTGGCAGTTAATCCAGCGGACGAACGCTATAAAAACTTAATCGGCAAAAAGGTGATTTTACCTTTAACTGGGCGTGAAATTCCGATTATTGCCGATGAATATGTGGAAAAAGATTTTGGCACAGGTTGCGTGAAAATCACGCCAGCACACGATTTTAACGATTATCAAGTGGGCAAACGCCATAATACAGATTTGATTTCGGTTTTTGATTTAACTGCTAAAATTGCTGACAATGCAGGCGTTTTTTCGTTTGACGGCAAAGCGAAAGAAAGTTTCAGGCTGCCTGAAAAATACGCAGGCAAAGACCGTTATGTGGCACGCAAACTCATTGTTGAAGATTTAGAACAACAAGGTTTATTAGTTAAAATTGACGACCATAAACTGATGACACCAAAAGGCGATAGAACAGGTTCGGTGATTGAGCCTATGCTTACCGACCAGTGGTTTGTCGCCATGAGTGCAACGCCTAAATATGAAGAAATTGATTCGCCTTACAAAGGCTTGTCGTTGGCGGATAAAGCCAAAAAAGCGGTTGCCAGCGGTGCGGTTAAATTTGTGCCTGAAAACTGGGTGAATACTTATAACCAGTGGATGAACAATATTCAAGACTGGTGCATTTCTCGCCAACTGTGGTGGGGACACCGCATTCCTGCTTGGTATGACGAACAGGGCAATGTGTTTGTGGCACGCAGTTTGGAAGAAGCCCAAAAAGTTTCAGGCAGCAGTAATTTGCGTCAAGACGAAGATGTGTTGGACACTTGGTTTTCTTCCGGACTCGTGCCGTTTTCCACATTAGGCTGGACAGGCAAAACGCAGGAAACCCCTGAATTACAAGCCTTTTTGCCGTCTAATGTGTTGGTTACAGGGTATGAAATCATCTTCTTCTGGGTGTCGAGAATGATTTTTATGACAACCCATTTCACAGGCAAAGTACCGTTCAAAGATGTGTATATTCACGGCATTGTCCGAGACCACGAAGGCAAAAAAATGTCCAAATCCGAAGGCAATGTGATTGATCCTGTGGATTTAATTGAAGGCATTGATTTAGAAAAACTTTTAGAAAAACGCACGCGTGGTCTTCGCCGTCCCGAAAAAGCACCGCAAGTCATTCGTGCCACTGAAAAACTGTTTCCCAACGGCATTCCTGCTTACGGCACAGACGCATTGCGTATGACGATGGCAAGTTATGCGTCTTTGGGGCGGTCTGTCAATTTCGACTTCAAACGCTGTGAGGGCTATCGCAATTTCTGCAATAAACTGTGGAACGCCGCCCGTTTTGTGCTGATGAATTGCGATAATCAAGCGATTGAAAATACAGCAAAAAACACCTTTGCCGATGAATGGATTTTGTCTCGCCTAAACGAAGTTACCCAAACAACAAGCGAAGCGTTTGACACCTATCGCATTGATTTAGCGGCACAAAATTTATATGAATTTGTGTGGAATGAATATTGCGACTGGTATTTGGAACTCGCCAAAATTCAAATACAAAACGGCTCATCACAACAACAGCAAACCACACGATTTGTTCTGTTGCAAGTGTTAGAAAGCGTTTTACGCTTGTTGCACCCCTTAATTCCGTTTATTACCGAAGAAATTTGGCAAACGGTTGCTCCATTAGCAAACGCTAAAACCGTTGATAGCATTATGTTGGCGAAATATCCTGAATATCAAGAAAAACCACTTTCAGGCAGCCTGAAAGATATGGCAACCTTGCAAGAAGTGGTGAATGCCATTCGCAATTTGCGTGGCGAAATGGGCGTTGCACCTTCCGTCAAAGCACCGCTGTTATTGGAAAGCAAGGACGATTTATCCGCCATTCTGCCCTATTTGCCGAATTTAGCAAAACTGACCGAAGTGCGTTTAATGGACAGTCTGCCACAAGACGAAGACGCACCCGTTGCCGTTGCCGCAAATGCACGGCTTATGCTGAAAGTGGAAATCGACAAAGCTGCCGAAACCGCACGGTTGAATAAAGAGTTAGAAAAATTGCAAAAAGCATTAGACAAACTCAATGCCAAACTGTCGAAACCTGGCTACACCGAAAAAGCCCCTGCTCACTTGGTTGCCAAAGACCGTGAAGAGTTAGCAGGTTTGACTGAAAAAGCAGAAAAAATCAAACAACAGTTAGCGAAGTTGGCATAAGTTGATGTAAAAACCTTTCAGGCAGCCTGAAAGGTTTTTTGCCTATTATTTGAATGAGGCAGCCTGAAAGATTTTCTGCCTACTATTTGAATAAGGCAACCTGAAAGGTTTTCTGCCTATTATTTGAATAAGGCAGCCTGAAAGGTTTTTTGCCTATTATTTCCCCAAAACCTTTTCAGCTTGCCTGTGAATAGCCTGTCTTTATTCACAGAATAACAAAGGAAAAATCATATGAAATATTTAGGCGTAATAGTCAAAAAAGGTGATATTTTTGAGTAGTTACGCCCTAATAGTCAAAAAAGGTGATATTTTCTCATCTTGCAGATAAAAAATCTTTTATAAACAATATCTTATTTTGTCTATTCATGCCGTGATGGCAGCCT
>JAGCOT010000091.1 GCA_017645365.1 Neisseriaceae bacterium | reverse complement strand
TGACCGCAAATCTTTCCCACTTTTCTTGAAAGAATGTGAGTTTAGATTTAACTATGGGACACCAAAACAGCAACTCAAAACATTGCGAAAATGGTGTGGAATTTAACAATTTTTTGGGCTAATCTAATACAGCCCCAAACTTTATAAAACGGGCAACCTGAAATACTTTCTATGTAGGAAAATGACAAAACCAAATGCAAAACAGACACCTGTACGCATTTCTGTTTGTTATGTTTACCACTACAACTTTGAATATATGCACATCTGCCAATTTTTGGGTAAAAATATGCAGAGTCTCAAAGTTGCCCCCTTTATGCTGCTAATTTAAGGTAGTGAATAGGTACATCTTTCGCCATATTTAAAATGTTTAACGCAATGTTTTTTAGTGGATTTTGTCTTTAATCGATAAGCCGTTTTTAATAATTGTTGTGTGTGTTTCGGCATATCACGACCTAACATCAAATTCTTTCGTTTTGTATCTCGGCTTTCTTTGAATTTTGTATATTGATGAGATAATTCTATTTCATCCTCCAATGTGGGGGAAAATATCCAATTTAAATTATCTTTATAATAATAATAATAAACCACTTTCCCTGAATGAAAAATGTATTTATGTCTATCATGTATTTTTTGATCAAATGAATAGTTGTCCTTTTTAAAAACATAATTGCTTTCAGCTGAAATCAAATCAGCATTTTTGAAATAAAAGTTATGACTGTATTGCAAAAATCCATCATTATAAGGAACATCGTAACTGTAAAATAAAGTTACAGGTTTATTATTTTTATCAACAGAAATGGATAACGAATTCCTTTTGGCATTTTTGGGCATGACTTCTTTTATGTTTTTCCATTGATAGTAGTGTAAATCATTTCTAGCAAAAGTGCTTGCTTCGTATTTTGCAACATTATCTGGCGACAATTCTTTGTGTTCATGATAAGCACGAATAAATTCTTTGTATTGATTTGCCTGACTGAAATAATCTTTACATCTTTGGTGAGAACTTCGTTTGCCAAATCTTTTGACTTGATTATTTTTGTTTGTGTAACAAGCAATCGCACTTTCCATTAAATTTTTTATGTTTGTTGGGTGTGTAAAAACAGAAAACGGAGTGCCGTCAATAAATGTATAACGAATGAACTCTGTTGATTTGTTGTTTTCTTTTGCAAGTATAAAAGAAACATCATTTTTATAGAGATTATAATAAATAGAATAAACTTTACCATTGACCCTGCGATAGATTATAGGAATATGGGGTTCGTTTATTTCGTTGATGATTGATAAATGAATAGCATTTAATTGCAATTCTTGCATATTTTTCCAATATGGATTTAATGATAACTCTTTACCATGCGAATATTGAACATATTCCTTTTCTATTTGATTTAAAGCGTGTTCTAACTCTTGAATTTCTGGATGATTATGTCCTTGCGATTTGGCAAAGTTAATGACTTTTCTTTGAATGGGTATTGTTGTTGGATCTTTGGTTTCTATATGAAACAAAACACGACTTTCATCAGCATAAACATTGAAAGTGCTTGCTAATGCGAACAAAGAAAATAATGTTTTTTTCATTTTGTTAGAAATCCTTTTGTTGTTGTCATGACGATGGAGCGAGAAATGTGTTTCGCCATTAGTCCTGCATACGATTTAACTGTGTTGTAAAAATGTATACTTCAAATTTTGCTTACACTTGCAGATACCAGTATGTTAAAACCCTAAAACATCTTGCATATCATACATATCTGGTTTTTGTTTTGTAAGCCAAACAGCGGCACGCACGGCACCATTAGCAAAAGTTAAACGGCTTGATGCTTTGTGCGTGATTTCAAATCGTTCGCCATCGGTAGCAAATAAAGCCGTATGGTCGCCCACAATATCACCGCCACGAACAGTGGCAAATCCAATGGTATTGGGACTGCGTTCACCAATCACGCCCTCACGCCCATAAACCGCACAAGTTTTCAAATCACGCCCCAAAGCATCGGCAATCACTTCACCCATACGCAAAGCTGTGCCAGATGGTGAATCTACTTTATGGCGATGATGGGCTTCAATAATTTCAATATCGTAACCCTCTTGAAGCGTTTTGGCAGCCTGACGCAATAAGGCGAACATCAAATTCACCCCTACGCTGAAATTAGGGGCAAAAACCATGCCTGTTTTTTGTGCTGCGGCTTGAAGTTGGCGTTTGCCCTCTTCATCAAAACCTGTGGTGCCAACAATCAGTTTAATATTGCGTTCTACGCAAATGTCTAAAAGTTTCAGGGTGCCTTCTGGGCGTGAAAAATCAATCAGGACATCAGCGTTTTGTAAGGCAGCCTGAATGTCAGAAGTAATCACAACGCCTGTATTCAATCCGATAGCAGCCCCTGCATCTTGCCCAATGAAAGGGGATTGTGTATGTTCCAAAGCCCCTGTTAACGAGGTATGAGGATGAGCATTAACCGCCTCTACCAAAGCATGGCCCATACGACCACCAACGCCGTTTAATACAATATTGATCATGATGATTACTCCTTGGCGGCTTCTACCGCATCGCCTTCAATTTTTTTCAAAATGCCATTTTGATCAAAATGCAAAGTCAAATTGGCTTGTTGGCGGATTTTCCCATTACGCGTAACAACAAAAGGATAATCCCAACGATTTTGATGAAAGGGGTCTTGAAGTTGTGGCGTGCCCAACATACTGCGAACTTGATTGGCGGTCATACCTACCGATAATGCGTTAACAGCACGTTTATCCAGCACATTCCCCTGCGGAACAGACAGTTTGTAAGATGGAATCGCCGAGCGTTCAAGCGAACAGGCTGCCAATAGAGAAACAATACAAAAAGAGAACAATAAATGTTTCATATTTTTCACAATCCTAAACTTCAAAAAACTTGCCACAATCAACGGACATTGCATAAAATGTCGGCATTATATCTGAATTTATGATTGGAAAACATCATGAGTCGTTCTCATCAAATACGCGATTTGGGGTTGAAGGTTACAGGGCCGCGATTAAAAATTTTGAATTTATTTGAAAATAATCCAGAACGACATTTAAGTGCAGAAGATGTCTATCGTTTGACCATTGAAAAAAACATGAATATCGGCGTGGCAACAGTTTACCGCGTTCTTTCCCAGTTTGAAGAAGTTGGCATCCTGAAAAGTCATAATTTTGATACAGGCAAAGCTGTTTTTGAATTAGATAGAGGCGAACATCACGACCATATTGTTTGTATTGAATGTGGCAAAATTACCGAATTTTTAGACAACGAAATTGAAGAATTACAAAACAGCGTTGCCAAAAAACACGGTTATGAGATTATCGACCATTCCATGTATATGTATGGCGTTTGCGGTGAATGTCGCAAGCGTAAAAATAAAGCGTAATCATCAAATCAATCCGCCAGAAACCCTTTCCCAACCTGCCAAATCACGAAAACTTTGCACAGATTTAAATCCGTGTTGTTTGAGTAAATCACGCACTGCTTCTGACTGATTAAAACCATGTTCCAGCCATAATTGTCCATGAGGTTTAAGATAAACATGGGCTTGGCTGATGATTTTTCGATAAGCGGTTAAACCATCGGCAAAATCAGTTAAAGCAATGTCAGGTTCAAAACGCAAATCACCTTGTTGTAGATGATTGTCAGAAAATTCAATGTAGGGCGGATTGCTGATAATCGCATCAAAAGAATGTTTTTCAGGCTGCCTGAAATCAGGATCGATGGCAAACCAATCACCCAAAAGCCATTGAATCTGTGCTTGATGCGTTTGAGCGTTTTTTTGAGCCATTTTTAAAGCAAAAACACTCACATCGCTACCCCAAATGGACCAATGTGGGCGTTCTTTTTTCAGAGAAATCGCCAAAATGCCACTGCCAGTGCCTATATCCCAAACCTGTGCCTGTTCTTTTTCAGGCAGCCTGAATAAAACCGTTTCTAATAATAATTCCGTTTCTGGACGCGGAATCAAAACATTGGGCGAAACGCAAAAATCTCGTCCATAAAATGCTTTTTTCCCTAAAAGATACGCCATAGGTTCACCATTTTGGCGTCTGCAATGTAAATCATTCAAAGCTTTTTCTTCTGCATCAGACAAAACACGATTGCCCTGTGTGATGATTTGGCTGTGCGTCAAACCGCAAACTTCCTGCAACAACATTCGACTTTCATTGCGTGGCAAGGTAGATTGATTCAAGAATTCATCAAGCGTCATGCGAAATCCTGCTTATGATGCAGGCAGGCTGAAAAATTGTTTCAGGCTGCCTAACAAAAATGCCACTGATTTCAGTGGCATTTTTAAAATTATTAAAATTATTTACGCAAGCCCAAACGAGTAATCAATTTGCGATAAGTTTCGGCATCAGTACGGCGTAAATAAGACAACAAACGACGGCGTTGGCTGACTAAATGCAATAAGCCACGGCGACCGTGATGGTCTTTGGGGTGTGCTTTAAAATGCTCGGTTAAATCATTGATGCGGAAAGTCAGCAAAGCAACCTGTACTTCACTTGAACCTGTATCGCCTTCTTTGCGTTGAAAATCTTTAATGATTTGGGCTTTTTGCTCAACTGTTAACATAAAAAACTCCTAATGGATTTGACAAGTTTCGGAAAAGTTTTAACACCTTTCCGCCTCCGTGCTCATTAGCCTTTGTGCTTTCAGGCTGCCTGAAATATATTGCACCAAGCCAATAAAGCGTTTCTCGTGATTGTAAACACGAAAGGATGAAATTATACTCTGATTGGTATGAAATGCAACTTTCTCTCCTTGTTGTAAGGCTTGAATTTGTGCATTATCTAAAATAATTTCAGGCAAATGTCTCAAACCTGCATCGCAGGGTAACAAAAGGGCATCTAATGCTTCTTGATTAAGATTTTCCAGCGTATGCCAATCATATGCATTTTGAATGTCAAAACCTGCGGTTGCCGTGCGTCTTAATGCGGTCAGATGGGCAACTGTACCTGCATGGCGGGCAATGTCCTCTGCCAATGTGCGAATGTATGTCCCTTTGCTGCACTTGATGTCTAAAACGGTTTCAGGCTGCCTGAAAGATTGTATTTGAATCTGATGAATCACGACATCTCGTGGCGGTCGGTCAATATGAATGCCTTGCCGTGCATAATCATATAAGGCACGCCCTTGATGTTTTAAGGCGGAATACATCGGCGGAATTTGCTGAATTTCGCCTAAAAAAGCATCACAGGCAGCCTGAAAAGTATTTTCATCGGGTATGACATCGCTCTTTTCAATGACTTCACCTTCGGCATCGCCTGTGCTTGTGGCTTTGCCTAAATAAACGGTGGCAGTATAGGCTTTATCGGCATCGAGTAAATATTGGGCAAACTTGGTCGCTTCCCCAAAACAAATGGGCAATAAACCTGTTGCCAATGGGTCTAAAACGCCAGTATGCCCTGCTTTTTGGGCATGATAAAGCCTCTTGACCTGTTGCAATGCAGTATTGCTGGAAATCCCCAAAGGTTTATCGAATAATAAAACGCCGTTGACACGGCGTTTGCTATGTTTGCTATTGGATTCAGTCAATGGAAAATCCTTGTAAATAACGCAAACGCTCTTGTGTTAAACGCGTTTTGCAAGTGTATTGTTCTGTTTCAGACCCTTGTGCACACTGCTGATCCAAGCCACTTTCCCATTGAATTTCTTCTTCATTCAGCGATGCACGCACGGTTTCGTCCAAAGAATGCCAACGCTTATTCAGCTGTGCGTAAACCTGTTTGAATTCGTTTTTGGCATCAGCTGCATTTTTTTGTGCGGATTGTGTATTTTCCGCTTTGGCGGCATCTTCTTGAAGTTGAATCACAGGTTTGACATCTTCTTCGGAAGCATCGCCCTGCTTGGTCGCGACAGTGGCATTCGGCACAGGATTGGTTCGTTGATGCAACAAAACTTGACGCGTGTAAGTTTGGTCGTCAATCACAACGGTATCGTTAATGGCATATGGCAATAATGTTGCAGCAACGGTGTTTGCCAAACGCAACAAAGCCGTAGGATCAGTTTTTATTTCTGTACGCCCGTTGTTTTGCAATAATTGAAAATCAACATTTTGAATAAAAGCATTATTCTGATAAGAAACCAAATTTTCATTGGCAATATGGCTAACTCTGGTGTCATAAGGAATCATATTCACCAATGGTGCAAACATTCTGGCGTCTGCAATCATATTTTCAGGCAGCCTGAACGATAATTGCACTCGACAATGGCGTGTTGATGCGGTTTCAGATGCAACATTTTCCTGTGCACTTTCTAAAACAATTTCCGCCTGATTGGCAGCAGCAATCACATTTTGTGCTTCTACCAAATGATTAAACTGCTCACCGATTAAGGTTTGCAAAGGCTGTATCATGGCTTGTGCGAGTTGTTGTTTGTATAAGTCGGCGGTGGCGGCATCGTAGCAAGTATTGCTGCTTGGAGCCACAACAGTAGGTTCAGAAGCCGTTTGATCATCAACCGTTTTAGACTGATGGCAAGCGGCAAGCGTCATCAGTAAAATAGTGCTGATAAAGGTTTTTGATAAAGTGGAAATACTCATAAAATAGAACAATGAAATAATCAAAAACGGCTTATTCTACCAGTTTTGCAATATAATTTTGTGTATTCGTGATGCTATTGGTTTAGGAGAAGATAATGAAAATCAGTGAAATTGTTGAACAATTAGGCGGTCAATGGCAAGGGGAAGATGTTGCAGTTGATGGCGTGCAAACTTTGGCAGCGGCACAAACTTGTCATGTTGCGTTTTTGGCCAATCTTAAATATCGTCATCAATTAAAGGATACGCAGGCAGGAGTCATTATCGTTAAAGACGATTCACAAGGGCTCCCTGAAAATCATAATTATATTTTGGCAGAAGACCCATATCTGTATTTTGCCCAAGTTTCACGCATTTTCCATCCACGCGTAACGGCAAAACCTACTCGTCATGCTACTGCGGTGATTGATGATACGGCAAGTGTTCCTAATAGTTGCGAAATTGGGGCTCATGTGGTGATTGGCAAAAATGTTCGCATAGGCGAACGCTGTCGTTTACTTTCAGGCTGCGTGATTGAAGATGGCTGCATTTTGGGGGACGATTGCACCATTCATGCCAATGCCGTTTTGTATCACGATGTGCGTTTGGGCGACCGTGTAACCATTCATGCGTGTAGTGCGATTGGTGCCGATGGCTTTGGTAATGCTTGGAATCATCAAAAACGAGAGTGGTATTCCATTCCGCAAAGTGGTTCAGTAGTCATAGGCAGCGATACAGAAATAGGGGCGAACAGCAATATTGACCGTGGGGCTTTGGACAATACCATTATTGGCGAAGGCGTTCGCATCGATAATCAGGTGCAAATTGGACACAACTGCGTGATTGGCAATCATACAGCCATTGCAGCCTGCACAGGTATTTCAGGCAGCACGCATATTGGCAATTATTGCATTATTGGTGGTGCAGTGATGTTTGCAGGACATTTGACTATTGCCGATGGCACAATGATTGGAGGCGGTACGGCGGTATTCAGTTCGATTACAGAACCTGCTCATTATGCTTCTGTTTTCCCTTTACAAACCAGAAAAGAATGGGGCAGAACGGCAGTTCATATTCGTCATTTAAACGATTTAAATCAGCGAGTTAAAGATTTAGAAAAAATGCTTTCCATGCGTTCTTAAATCATGAAGATTAAAACAGGCAGGCTGAAAAACTTTCAGCTTGCCTGTTTTCATGAACAGGCAAGCTGAAAACGAAAAAAAACCAATACATCGTCAAGGAGTAAAACGCTGTATTGGTCATTGAGATTTAAAACGGATTTATTTTCAATTATCGAAAGTTCCTTAAACTTTTGGCTTCAATACACTTGTTAAGCACTTGTGAAATGAGTATTGCAGATTGTTCTGCTTCTTCTTTTTGCCAAATATAGTCAATAATCGACTCGACTGACGCTTGATCGCAAACATCTAAATGAACAAGGCGAGAAAGTGTTGCATGCTTCGCCATGATGATACCTCCAAAATACTGCTTCTACTTCAATATTGGAAAGTCCCTTATCTTTCCAACAGGCTTTATTTTACGATATTGAACACCCATTTTCAGAAAAACTCAATAATCTTTGATAAAAATCAACTATCAATGACAATTTTGTTGCATTATTGCACTTCCATCGACATTCATTTTGAACGATGTCTCTAAATCAAGATTTTATAGAGTGATTGATACTTCACGCAAAAAAAGCGATAATCTACGCTTCATTTTTTATTTTTAAAGACAAGACAATATGGCACTCATTGTACAAAAATACGGTGGCACTTCTGTGGGTTCGATTGAACGCATTCAGAATGTTGCACATCGTGTCGCAAAATTCAAAAAAGCAGGACATGATGTTGTTGTAGTGGTTTCCGCCATGAGTGGGGAAACCAATCGTTTGGTGGCATTGGCTGAATCACTGCAAGAAATCCCTGACCCACGCGAATTAGATGTGGTTTTATCCACTGGGGAACAGGTAACCATTGGTTTATTGGCAATGGCTTTGCAAAGCATCGGTGTTCCTGCGAAAAGTTATACAGGTTGGCAAGTTAAAGTCAAAACCGATCAAGCTCATACCAAAGCACGCATTGAATCTATTGATGATGCTGCAATGCGTCAGGACTTGAAAGAAGGCAAAGTCGTGATTGTCGCTGGCTTCCAAGGGATTGACGGCAATGGAGATATTACAACGCTCGGTCGTGGTGGTTCTGATACTTCTGCGGTCGCGTTGGCGGCAGCCTTAAAGGCCGATGAATGTCAAATTTATACCGATGTGGATGGCGTTTATACAACAGATCCGCGAGTGGTTCCAGAAGCTCATCGTCTGGATAAAATCACATTTGAAGAAATGTTGGAATTGGCATCGTTGGGCTCCAAAGTTTTGCAAATTCGTTCAGTAGAATTTGCGGGTAAATATCGTGTTCGCCTGCGTGTTTTGAGCAGTTTGGAAGAAGGCGGTGAAGGTACTTTAATCACATTTGAAGAGGACGGAAATATGGAACGCGCAATCATTTCAGGCATTGCATTTGATAAAAACCAAGCACGCATCAACATTCGCGGTGTGCCAGACAAACCAGGTATTGCTTACCAAATTTTAGGCAGCATTGCAGATGCGAACATTGAAGTGGATATGATTGTACAAAATGTGGGTGCAGAAGGCACAACAGACTTCTCTTTCACTGTGCCACGCAATGATTACCGCCGTGCGTTGAAGATTTTAGAAGATGTTCAAAGCAATATTGGTGCTGGTGAAGTTAATGGTGATGATACCGTTGTTAAAGTTTCTATTGTAGGCATGGGCATGCGTTCTCATGTTGGTGTGGCATCTACTATGTTCCGTACTTTGGCAGAAGAAGGCATTAACATTCAAATGATTTCTACTTCTGAAATTAAAGTATCTGTCATTATCGAAGAGAAATATACCGAACTGGCAACGCGTGTCTTGCATAAAGCGTTCGGTTTAGATAAGCCCAAAGTATAAGCAAGTTTTTTACTTGAATAACCAAAGCACCTGAATATCAGGTGCTTTGATTTAAGGTTCTTTCAAAGGAATTTCATGCCTACTGTTACCATTCTTCCTCATACAGAGCTCTGCCCACAAGGGAAAATTCTGGAAAATATTCCCACTGGCACTCGTTTGTGCGATGTTTTGTTGGAAAATCATATTGATATCGAACACGCTTGTGAGTGTTCTTGTGCTTGTACAACTTGTCATGTCATCATTCGACAAGGATTTGACAGTTTAAATCCCGCGACGGAACGAGAAGAAGACATGCTCGACCAAGCTTGGGGATTGGAAGCACAATCTCGTTTAAGTTGTCAGAGTATTTTGGGAACAGAAGACATTACCATCGAAATTCCCCGTTATTCAATTAACCATGCTCGTGAATAAGCATTTTCAGGCAGCCTGAAAAGATACAAATCATGAAGAAAATAACGCTGATTGGTGTTGGACTGATTGGAACTTCTCTCATTGCCAGTTTAAAACGCAAGGGATTGGTCGATTTTGTAACAGGTATTGATCCCAATGCTGAACATTTGCATCATGCACAATCATTGCTTGATGATGCACAAACAGAATTGAGTCAAGAATCACTATTGGCGGATATGATTATCATTGCCACCCCTGTTGGCATTGTGTCGAATATCTTGAAAGAATTGGCGAAGTTTTCTCTAAATCGTACCATCATTACCGATGTTGGCAGTACCAAACGCACTATTCTTCAAGCCTATCAAAAATATTTGCCGCATCATTTTTCGTATTGTGTAGCGGCTCATCCCATTGCAGGTTCAGAGCGACATGGCTCTTTGGCTGCCCAAGAAAATTTGTTTGATGGCAAAAAAATCATTATTTGTCCACATGAACAACAAAATGAAGCAAGTTTGCAAATGGTTCAACAAATGTGGGAAGCCACAGGAGCCGAAATCATACACATGAATGCTGATGAGCATGATGGTGTTTTTGCCCATGTCAGCCATATGCCGCATTTGTTGGCGTATGCGTTTATGCAAACCATTCTCCAATCACCCAATCGCGAAACCTTGCTTCGTTTAGCAGGCAGTGGTTTTCGAGATTTTACTCGCATCGCCGCCAGCCACCCTGATATTTGGACAGATATTGCATTCAATAACACATCAGCAATATTAAACGAATTAAAAAAATACCGTGATGAGATAGAACAGTTAATCAGTATGATTCAAACACAAGATCAGCAACAGTTGCACGACTATTTACAACAAGCCCATCAACTGCGTTCACAATGGTAGGTCGTATGATGATGAGTGTAGATTCGATGCGATTAGATAAATGGCTGTGGGCAGCAAGATTTTTTAAAACTCGTGCATTAGCTCAAAAGCATATTGAATTAGGGCGAGTATTGGTCAATGGCGATAAAGTTAAAAACAGCAAAATGATTGCAGTTGGTGATGTAGTGGATATAAAAATCAACAGTCTGCCTTATAAAATGACAGTCATGGGTTTAAATCAGCAACGGCGTCCAGCACCAGAAGCACGCTTGCTGTATTGTGAAGATGAAACCGTAGTTACTCAACGCGAAACCATGAAAGCACTCAATCACGCAGCACAAGCCGAGCATCGTTTTCCAGAAGGAAGACCAACCAAACGCAATCGCCGTCAGTTAGACGAATTTAAACGACATTTCTTTTGATTATTTTTCAAAATTAGTTATTTTTTCAGTGCAAGAAAGTTCTGAAAACACTGGTAATGTAGTTATCTCTTAAAGTTGAGTAAGACATCACAAATTGTTCAGAGATTTTAACTTCTTTGAAACTTCACTTTGATGACTCCGTGAAATAAACTTTATTTGAGCCATGCGTAACGAAGGAATGTACAGCAAATGCCAGTTTTGCAGGGATTTCTAAAAACAACAAAGTCTCATGTGGTAAAGTGTGTTATTTCCGTAAATAAAATTTTTGCATCATGAATGACCAACAACTTTTGCGATATGCCCGTCATGTTTTATTAGAAGAAATTGGCGTTCAAGGGCAAGAAAAAATCATGGCATCCAGCGTGGCGGTGATTGGTTGTGGCGGTTTGGGCTCTGCGGTTTTACCGTATTTAGCTGCGTCAGGGGTGGGGAAAATCATTATTGCCGATGATGATGTCATTGACTTATCCAATCTACAACGACAAGTTTTATACGGCGAAAAAGATACAGGCAGCCTGAAAGTTCAGGTTGCCTGTGCTGTTCTTCAAGAAAAATATCCTGCGTGCATCATTGAAACGATTGCCGAGAAAATCCATCAAGAAAATTTATTGCCCATCATTCAATCGGTTGATGTGGTGGTGGATTGCACCGACAATTTTCCTACGCGTCAAACCATTAACCGCATCAGCAAAATAGCAGGCAAGCCTTTGGTTTTTGGTGCGGTCAGTCAATTTGCAGGACAAATCACGGTTTTTGATTTCAGGCAGCCTGAAAGCCCTTGTTATGCTTGTATTTTTCCTGACACCCCACAAGATGACGCCACTTGTGCAGCATCGGGTGTTTTTGCTCCATTGGTGGGCGTTATTGGCACCATGCAAGCGGCAGAAACTTTGAAAATCATTTTAGGCTTATCCACTTTACACGGCAAAATGCAATGTTTTAATGCCATCAATAACCGCTGGCAAACGATGACTTTAACTCAAAATTCAGCCTGCCCTGTATGCCATAACGCTCGATAAAATTTTGCTAAAACGGGTAAAGTTCAAAATTGCAGTAGCACAAAACAACGACAACATCAGCAATAGCAAGTTTTTCAAATAAAGCACAACGAAGAAATATGCGACCAATACCACTTTCGCCAAAGTTTTTTCTATGCTGATTTTTTATTCTTCGACAAACGAAGCAAATAGGCTTCGTCAATATCCTGTGTCAGATATTCACCCGTGAAACACGATGCGTCAAAGCGTTGCAAATCGGGATTTAAACGCTGAATCGCTGTGATTAAATCGTCCAGATTTTGGAAAACAACGCCGTCTGCCCCTAATTCTTGGGCGATTTCTTGCACACTTCTGCCGTTGGCAATCAATTCTTCACGCGTAGGCATATCAATGCCATAAACATTAGGAAAACGAACTTCTGGTGCCGCTGATGCCAAATACACTTTTTTCGCCCCTGATTGACGCACCATTTCAACAATTTCCCTACTGGTCGTGCCGCGTACAATAGAATCATCTACCAACAAGACATTTTTTCCCACAAATTCACAACCAACAGGCGATAGTTTTTTGCGTACAGATTTTCGCCGCAATACTTGTCCTGGCATGATGAATGTGCGTCCAATGTAGCGATTTTTAATCAAACCTTCGCGATAGGGAATGTTCAAACAATGGGCTAATTGTAAAGCGGTAGGACGGCTGGTATCTGGAATTGGCATAATCACATCAATATCATCAGGCAATTCTTGCTTGACTTTGGATGCCAACATCTCACCCATATTCAATCGTGCTTGATAAATGGAAACACCGTCCATTAAAGAATCTGGACGAGCAAAGTACACATACTCAAACAAACAAGGCGATAACTGTGGATTATCCGCACATTGACAAGCTTTCAGGCTGCCTGAAAAAGGAATCACAATCGCTTCGCCTGGTGCTACATCTCGCACAAATGTGTATCCTGTGGCAGTAAACGAAACCGACTCTGATGAAACCATCCAATCTTGATGCCCATCTTCATGAACAAAATGCCCCAAAACCAATGGTCGAATGCCGTAAGGGTCGCGGAAAGCAACCAATCCATAACCTGCAATCATGGCAACGACCGCGTAAGCCCCACGCACACGACGATGCAACTGCCTTACCGCTTGAAAAATAGATTCGTCTGTAATTTGTCGTTCTGATGTAGCAGATAAAACATTTGCCAAACTGTGGGCAAAAACATTCAGCAAAATTTCAGAATCAGAAGTGGTATTGACATGTCGCAAATCTTTTTGAATAACTTCGGCATACAGTTGGTCGGTATTGGTTAAATTACCATTGTGTGCCAAAGCAATGCCGTAAGGCGAATTAACATAAAACGGCTGTGATTCGTTGGGGTCTTTGCTGTTGCCCGAAGTTGGATAACGAATATGTGCAATGCCTGCATTGCCTGTAAGTTCTCGCATATGCTGGGTCTGAAAAACATCATGCACCATGCCGCAACCTTTGTGCAAATGAAAACGCAGACCCTCCGTTGTCAGAATGCCTGCTGCATCTTGTCCGCGATGTTGCAACACTTGCAAACCATCATAAATAATTTGATTCACGGGTTCTTGACTGATGACCCCTAAAACGCCACACATGGTTTTGTCCTTAATGATTAAAATTTTTCTGTGTTTTACACACCTACACTCTTGCTTACACCAATTTACTCATACAGATTTCAGGTTGCCTGTTTGAATTGCTTTTCTTTTCAGGTTGCCTGTTTGAGTTACTTTTCTTTTCAGGTTGCCTGTTTGAGTTGCTTTTTTTTCAGGCTGCCTGTTTGAGTTGTTTTTCTTTTCAGGCTGCCTGTTTGAGTTGCTTTTCTTTTCAGGTTGCCTGTTTGAATTGTTTTTCTTTTCAGGTTGCCTGTTTGAATTGTTTTTCTTTTCAGGTTGCCTGTTTGAGTTGCTTTTTTTTCAGGCTGCCTGTTTGAGTTGTTTTTCTTTTCAGGCTGCCTGTTTGAGTTGTTTTTCTTTTCAGGCTGCCTGTTTGAATTGCTTTTCTTTTCAGGTTGCCTGTTTTTACTCAATCAACTATTTCAGGCAGCCTGTTTTATTGAAAATTCTGCCGTACGGAGAATAGCCCTACACGGGAAGTGCTTATTGGTATCCATCTGGATTTTGACTTTGCCAATGCCATGAATCTCGCATCATAGCAGTTAAATCGCGTTTGGCAACCCAGCCTAATTCTTGTTTTGCTTTATCTGCATTGGCATAACAAGTGGCAATATCGCCTGCACGGCGACAAGACAGTTGATATGGAATCGGCACGCCATTGGCGGATTCAAATGCTTTCACCATATCCAGCACCGAATACCCCTGTCCTGTACCCAAATTATAAATATGCACACCCGATTGATTGGCACATTGATTCATCGCCAAAACATGACCATCTGCCAAATCAACCACATGAATATAATCCCTTACCCCTGTACCATCATGCGTTGGATAATCCGAACCAAACACCGACAACTGCGGACGCTTGCCTACGGCAACCTGACAAATATATGGCATTAAATTATTGGGAATACCATTGGGATTTTCGCCAATCATGCCACTTTCATGGGCACCAACTGGATTGAAATAACGCAATATAATCAAGCACCAACGCGAGTCTGATTGATGCAAATCACACAAAATGCGTTCAATCATGTATTTGGAAGTGCCGTACGGATTGGTGGTTCCTCCTGTGGGCATATTTTCATCAATCGGCACGCGTTGTGGGTCGCCATACACCGTAGCAGAAGAACTAAAAATAAAGGTGAAAACATTGGCCTTTGCCATTTCTTCCAATAAAATCAGGCTGCCTGAAACATTGTTGTCATAATATTTCAAAGGCTGTGCCACGCTTTCACCTACGGCTTTTAGTCCTGCAAAGTGCATGACCGCATCAATGGTGTGTTGTTGAAAAATATTTTGCAACAATGCCCTATCTCGAATATCTCCTTGATAAAAAACGATTTTTTTACCTGATATTTGCTCTAATCTTGGCAATACCAATGCAGAAGAATTGGATAAATTATCCAAAATAATCACTTCATGTCCCGCATTGAGTAACTGAATAACGGTATGCGAACCGATGTAACCTGCCCCACCTGTAACCAAAACACGCATTTTTATCTTGCTCCATAACCTGTCAGAATAATTTTTAGAGTTTTCAGCACAATAATGCAATCCAAAGTGAAAGAGAAATATTTGATGTAATAGAAATCATGCTCTACTTTGACTTGCGTTTCTTCGGTATTCGCCGCATAACCCTGCATGACTTGTGCCCAACCTGAAATACCTGGTTTAACAATATGTCGGTAATTGTAAAAAGGAACTTGTTTTTCAAATTGCTCAACAAATACTTTTTGTTCAGGACGCGGACCAATTAAAGACATATCGCCTTTTAAAACATTAAAAAGTTGTGGCAATTCATCTAAACGAACTTTGCGAATAAAACGCCCGACTTTGGTAACACGACTGTCTTGTTGTTGTGCAAATTGTGCCCCTGATTCTTCTGAATCCAGTCGCATACTGCGAAATTTATAAATGGTAAATTCTTTACCACCCTGCCCTACTCGTTTTTGCGTGAATAAAACAGGTCCTTTACTGTCCAAACGAACCGCAATCGCCGTACCCATCATCAAAGGAAGCGAAAGTGGCAAAGTGGCTAAAATAACAATGGTATCCAAAATGCGTTTGGTCATCACATACAAACCAGACGGCAACAATGAACCCAAATTGTTTTCATACATATGATAAATTTTGCTGCGACCTGTTAGCGATTCTTCCACCTGACGAATGTTATAAACAGGCATATGATGCAAAGTGGCATACGCCAAAAATTTTTGCCATTCATCATCCGTTAAGTCAGGACTGTGCAAATCGGTAACAATCGCACGCACCGCAGGTAAAGTTTCTTCTGGCTGTTGTAATTGAATCCATTTGGCATTGGGAATTTCGGCAGCATGTTTTGCATTGCCCACAGGAATATAGGCAAGCTGAATGGTTCTTTTGGAGTGTGCATAAGAAGTAAAAAACAAAAATAATACGCTCACAATGGCATGTATGAGCGTAAAAGAAATGGATACCGAAGTAAATGAAAGTGCCGTTGCACCAAAGCATAAACCATACACAATAAACACTACGGCAGGAATATGCAAAACGCCATGATGACCGGGAAAATGATTGAGTTTTTCAATGGCAATCACAGAAAAAATGTATGCCAAAGACACCATAATGATACTGTTGTTCAGTTTATAGGGGTTAATCGAATAACCTTTGGCATACTCATACAAAAAGACTATGAACAAGGTCAGAAAAAAACCGATGACATAATAAAATAAATTGCGGAATTTCAAAGCGTTCATAGTCTTTCACTACATTCCTTGTGCCAAAAACATTTTATCCGACAGGCTTTTCATCACATTATTCATTACCAAATTTTCCATGGCCTCATCATCAGACAAAGCCGATTGGTAAGCGTCTTTTTGATTTTCATGAATAATAATGGCAGGATAAGAAGCACTCATTAAACTAAAATTCAACAGCAACCTTGCCACACAAGCATTGTAATAAGGAAAAGGCGATAAGCGATAAAACGCTTGATGCAATGCCGTAGCCCGAATAATAGGATGCTCTTCCGATTGATGATGCTCATCAATCAACGCTTGCAAGGATTTTTGAATGTCGTCCGTTTCAGGCTGCCCTATTTCGTTGCGATAAAGAACTTTGCCTTGGTCATGAATGTGTTGCATCAAAATGCGATACAGCGTTGTCATCAAATTTTCGTTCAAAGGTTTACTTTGACGAACTTGACGCTCAATCCACAGCATGGCTTGATGATGATTCATCACCTCAAAATGCTCTTTTAAAGTTTTTCCACCCACCGCCATACCATCCAAAACGGTTTCGATTTCATTGACGGAAAAACTATTCCCATCTAATTGCGTAGAAGCATAGGTGCATTGCAAACGAAAATCGTCTGCAAAAGAACGCTCGGTATTGGCAGAAAGCGGATAAATATCAAAATATTGCTTTAACTCGTCAATGCGTTCTAGCGTTTCGTGGGGGTGTTCAATACATGCTGTGGTCATTTAAATCAATGCACTTTCACTAATTTCACATCAAAAATCAAAGTGGAATGCGGCGGAATCACGCCTGATGCCCCTTGCTCTCCATAGGCTAATTCAGAAGGAATAAAGAAAGTGTATTCTGCTCCTTCTTTCATCAGTTGCAAACCCTCTGTCCAGCCTGCAATCACTTGATTCAAAGGAAATTCAATCGGATTGCCACCGTGCAGATTGGTGCTATCAAAAACCGTACCATCAATCAACTTGCCAGTGTATTCCACGCTGACAATATCAGTAGCTTTGGGTTGCTTGCCTTGACCTTCTTTCACGACAATATATTGCAAACCAGATGCCGTAGTTTTAACACCATCTTTTTTCTGATTTTCCACCAAAAAAGCCTGATTGTCCGCTGGCGTTAATGCTGCTTTGACTTCTTGATTGTCTGCTTGTGTTGCTGGTGTTTGAACATTTGCTTGTGGATTTTTAAAACCATTATTCGGCTCACAAGCCGTCAGCATCAATAACAATAAACTTAATGGATACAAACGATTCATCATCATTCCTTAACTTAAATGTTGAAAAAATTTGGTTTTTTTCAGCCTGCCCGTTTTCAGGCAGCCTGAAAAAATTAGTTTTCTATTTTTCAGCTTGCCTGTTTTCAGGTTGCCTGAAAATATTTCTGCTTCAAACAACCTTTCAGCTTGCCTGTTTCAGGCAGCCTGAAAAAATTAGTTTTCTATTTTTCAGCTTGCCTGTTTTCAGGCTGCTGAAAATATTTCTGCTTCAAACAACCTTTCAGCTTACCTGTTTCAGGCAGCCTGAAAAAATTAGTTTTCTATTTTTCAGCTTGCCCGTTTTCAGGCAGCCTGAAAATATTTCTGCTTCAAACAACCTTTCAGCTTGCCTGTTTTCAGGCAGCCTGAATAATGGCATTAGCAATTTTTTGAGCGTATTCGCGTGCCTTTTCATTTTGACGAGCTTCCACCATCACGCGTACCACAGGCTCTGTGCCTGATGGACGCAATACCACACGCCCATCGCCTTTCAGTTGTTCTTCCACCTCTGCTACTGCGGATTGGCTGACCGATTGCCAATCTTGTTGAGGCGTAATCGGTACATTGATCATGGTTTGCGGGAAAGGTTGCCAATCTTGCATCACATCATGCAAATCGCATTCCAAGTCATTGAGTGCCGCAAAAACCTGCAAGGCAGAAATAATGCCATCGCCCGTATTATGCTTATCCAAACAAACAATATGCCCAGACGCTTCGCCGCCCACTTGCCAGTTTTGGGCATACAATTTTTCCAAAACATAACGGTCGCCCACTTTGGCGCGTTCAAACGCAATGCCTTGTTCATGCAATGCAAGTTCCATCGCCATATTCGTCATCACCGTTCCGACAATACCGCCTTTCAGGCTGCCTGAGAGGTGTCGGGCTTTGGCAATCACATAAATTAAACTGTCGCCGTCATACAAGCGACCGTTTTTATCAACCATCATCAAGCGGTCGCCATCGCCATCTAACGCAACGCCGTAATCCGCCTCATTTTGCAAAACGGCGGCTTGCAAAGTTTGCGGATGCGTTGCCCCAGTTTTATCGTTGATATTCAAACCATTAGGGTGATCGCCAATCGCAATCACTTGTGCACCCAACTCATGAAAAACACTGGGGGCTGCACGATACGCCGCCCCATTGGCACAATCCACCACCAATTTAATGCCATGCAAAGACATACTATTGGGAAATGTACTTTTGCAAAATTCAATGTAACGATCCACAGCACCGTCAATTCGCCTTGCACGCCCCAATGCGTTAGACGCTACCATTTTCATGGGTTCATCCATGCGATTCTCGATGGCAATTTCAATCTCATCAGAAAGCTTTACGCCACCTTCGGCAAAAAATTTAATGCCGTTGTCTGAATAAACATTGTGCGATGCAGAAATCATCACCCCTGCATTCAAGCGTAAAGCACGCGTTAAATAAGCAATGGCAGGGGTTGGAATAGGACCTGTTTGCAAAACATGCACGCCAGCCGCTGTCAGCCCAGCCACCAAAGCGGTTTCCAACATATAACCTGAAATGCGTGTATCTTTGCCAATAATCACAGTGGGTATGCTGTCGGTATCCTGATGAATCAAAACCCGCCCCGCAGAATACGCCAAACGCATGACGAAATCAGGCTGAATCAAGGATTCGCCAACTTTTCCACGCACGCCGTCCGTACCAAAATAGCGTTTTGATGCCATGATTTTTTTCCGTTTTGAAAGCTGTTTATTTTAGCCAAAAACATCAATGAAAAATGGATTTTTTAGTTTTCTGGAATTTGCCAATCAATCGGTGCTATTTGATGATGAATCAAATATTGATTGGCTTGCGAAAAATGACGACAACCCAAAAAACCACGATGTGCCGACAAAGGCGAGGGATGCGGTGCAGTGAGGATTAAATGCTTGTTTTCATCAATCATGCTTTTTTTCTTTTGTGCGGGGGCTCCCCACAGCATAAAAACCAAATGTTGTCGATGCTGATTGAGTGCATGAATCACTTGGTCGGTAAATCTTTCCCAACCCCATTGACGATGACTGTTTGCCTGATGAGCACGCACAGTTAAAACGGTATTCAACAACAACACACCCTCATCTGCCCAGTGTTTCAAATAACCATGTGTTGGAATACGAAAATCAGGAATATCCTGTGCCAATTCCTTATAAATATTAAGTAAAGACGGTGGTATGGCAATATTTTTTTGCACCGAAAACGCCAAGCCATGTGCTTGACCATCATTATGATAAGGGTCTTGTCCCAAAATCACCACTTTCACATTTTGGAACTCGGTATAACGAAAAGCATTAAAAACATCGCTTGATGGTGGGAAAACAGTGTATTGACTGCGTTCTTGTGCCACTTTGTGCATCACTTGCAGAAAATAATCTTGCTGTTTTTCCTTGCCAATGGCGTCTGTCCAAGTAGTGATTTCAGGCTGCCTGTTCATTTTATTCATATCCCAACATTTCTTTGGCGTGGTTGATTGTGGTTTGCGTGATGGTTTTTCCGCCAATCATACGAGCGATTTCGGCAATGCGTGCCTCTTTGTCCAAAACTTGAATTTCGCTGATGGTTTGTCCGTTTTCTTCATGTTTGCTGACTTGCCAATGATGAGATGCAGACGCCGCCACCTGTGCCAAATGGGTAACTGCCAAAATTTGATAATTTTTACCTAATTGTGCCAAACATTGCCCCACTACTTCTGCTACGCGTCCGCCAATGCCTGTATCCACTTCATCAAAAATCAAAGTAGGAACAGAGGTATAACGAGAAGCCACTACTTGAATCGCCAAACTGATGCGTGCCAATTCCCCGCCAGATGCTACTTTATTCAAAGGACGCAAATCACTGCCCTGATTCATGGCAATTTGATATTGCACTTTTTCCAATCCATATGAAGAGGCTTCGCACGGATTTAAGGCAACCTGAAAAACCGCCCCTTCCATAGATAAGGAGTGCATGGTTTGCGTGATTTCTTGAGAAAATTGTTTTGCCCCTTGTTGACGCAACTTTGAAAGCGTTTGGGCTTCTTGTCGATAAACCTTTTCAGCCTGCCTAACTTTTTCCGTCAAGACATCCAAATCGGCGGCGGCTTCCAAAGATTGCAAACGGTTTTGGATTTCCTGCCATTTTTCAGGCAGCCTGTTTTCTTCTACACGATGTTTTTTCGCCAACGACACCCATTGCGACATTCTTTCATCAACATCAGACAATCGTTGCCCATCAACATCAATGCGTGCCATTACATCACGCAGATTATTACTGATTTCGCCCAATTCAGCTTCAACAGACGCCAGTAATTGTAAATTTTCTGCAAAATTCGCCTCGATATTCGACAAACTTTCCATTTCTCGCATACAGCGAGCCGTCAGCACTTGCAGACCTTGTTCGCCATCAATCATGTGATGCGTATTTTCCGCAGCCCGCAATAAATCTGCCGCATTGGCAAGAATATCGTATTGTTGCGATAAATTGTCCCATTCATCTTTTTGAGGATTCAGTTCGCTCAATTCCTTTTGATGGCGTTCTAATAATTCTTGCTCCACCAGCAACTGCTCGCTTTGCGTTTGGGCAGTATGCAAGGCATTTTTAGCTTCTTGCCATTGCTGATAGGCTTGTTTAACCGATTGTGTCGTTTTCAGGCAGCCTGAAAACGCATCTAAAATTTCTCTTTGCGTACTTTCACTATTTAAAGAATGATGCGTATTTTGCCCATGAATATCAATCAACGACTCGCCGATTTTCTTTAACTGGGCGACTGTTGCGGTTTGTCCATTGATAAAATTGCGTGATTTTCCTTCGGCGGAAATAATGCGGCGAATAGCCAGTTCTTCTTCATCTTCACTCATCAAGCCTTGTTCGATTAAATCCGCACGCAGTTGTGGCAGATTTTCCAAAGAAAACAAAGCGGATAATTTAGCTTCTTTTTGTCCTGACCGCACTTGCGAAAAATCGGCTTTATCCCCTAAAAGCAAGCCCAAAGCGTCCAAAGTAATGGATTTTCCTGCACCTGTTTCACCTGTTAAAGCGGTAAACCCCTCTTCAAAATGAAGTTCCAGATGATCCACAATCACAAAGTGGTCTAACGATAAATTAAGTAGCATTTTCGGTTTGAATATGTCAGTTTAAAAGGTTTTGGCTTTGCCAAACTTCGTTTCAGGCTGCCTAAAATAGAACAAATAACGATTGAATATGATACAGCGTTTGCACATTTTACGCTCAAATATCCAAAAAATTGCGTTCATGCTCTCAAAAATCGCCACAAGCACTTTTATCAATTAAGGAATACCTTATTTAATAATAGATATCAAAATTCAAAATATTGCTTGTTTTTAAAAATTGTATAAGCATCTCATTATATAAACTTTTCAATGTACTTATTGATAAATAAAATTTATTGACAATTTATCTTTGAAAAATTTGTTTTATGTCAAAAACAAGTTAATTTAAATCAGGTATGTTGTCGGCTACCGAGTAACGGTATCACATATGAAAGGTCAAGATATGAAAACGAAAAAGTTAAAAACAGTCGTAAGCGTTATGGCTTTGGCTGTGAGTTTTTCTGCTTTTGCTGCGAATGATGATCGGGCATTATTGAAAGAGGCACAAGATGTCTTTCAACCTTTGCCAACAGCAAAACAAATGCAGCAAAAACATGGTTTTACTGATGCACAAGTCAAATTGGGTAAAACCTTGTTCTTTGATCCACGCTTGTCCAAAGGCGGTACAGTAAGTTGTAACTCCTGCCATAACTTGGCTTCTTATGGCGTGGACAATATGTCCTTTTCACAAGGCTTTAAAGGACAATTCGGTGGTCGTAATGCACCATCTGTATTGAATTCATCTTTGTTTGTCGCTCAATTCTGGGACGGTCGTGCCAAAGATGTGGAAGAACAAGCAGGCGGTCCAATGCTGAATCCTTTGGAAATGGCAATGCCTTCCGAAAAAGCAGTGGAAAAAGTTTTGCGTTCTATCCCTGATTATCAACCATTGTTTGACGCTGCTTACGGCAAGAGCAAAACGGGCACCAATGTTACTTTCCAAAATGCGACCAAAGCAATTGGTGCGTTTGAGCGTACTTTACTCACACCATCTCGTTTTGACCGCTATTTAACTGGCGACATCAATGCGTTAACCGCACCAGAACGCGCTGGTTTGAAAAAATTCATGGAAGTAGGCTGTATTGCTTGCCACTACGGCGTTGGTCTTGGTGGTGATTCTTACCAAAAATTCGGTTTGGTTAAAGGTCCATACTGGCAATTCACAGGTTCTAAAAAACCTGACGAAGGTCGTTTTGAAGTTACCAAAAACGCTGATGACCAATATGTATTCAGAGTACCTGGTTTGCGTAACATTGCACGCACCTATCCATACTTCCACGATGGCAGCATTTGGAGTTTGAATCAAGCAGTAGATATTATGGTTCAAGCACAATTAGGTCAAAAACTGTCTGACAAAGACATCAATGACATTGTTGCCTTCTTGAACAGTTTGACTGGTCAAGTGCCTGCACAAGCTTTGGTAATGCCACAATTACCACCATCTACTTTAAATACTCCTCGTCCTGATAACGACTAAACCACAATATCAGGATTTTGACGCCCCTATTTTCAGGGGCGTTTTTTATATACTTCCTATATCCATTTAAGTATCGTCAATTCATACCAAAAGCAAACAAGGCACTTCGTTGCAGACAGTATAAATAATACGGCGACAAACCAACGGCGTATGGTTTAGGTATGAATTGACTATACAACCATGCCCCATTCTTATGCTTTACAGGCAGCCTGAAAACAATTCAACACCGTCGCAGGGTGGATTTCCTATTTTATATGGGACTACGCCTCGAAATGCACTATCAGTTTTGTACAGGTTGAAACTAATCTAAAAAAGCCCATAGTTTTCTATGGGCTTTCGAGTGAATGACAAGATGGATTAACCAATAATATTTAAATTATTAGCGTTAATAAAGTTATCATCAATCATCACGGTGTAGGTATTTCCTTTTACTTCGTATTGATATTGATGGAATGTATGACCATCTATGAGTGTTACCTGTTCATCTAATACATCATTAGGTGCATCCATCAGTGTAACGCCACCTGTGTATTGTGATGAATTAGAGTTAGCAACCACCCAAAGATTGCCATTTTGATCAGCGTTCAAGGCAAGGTCATCCGCTGCAATATACAATCTACCTCCATCTTGGATCTCGACTTTTTCAATGGATTTCATGTGGCTTGTCCAGAAAGCATCTTGAAGTTCTAATGTATCTAACCCGCCTTTGCCATCAATGTAACCATATTCATTACAGGTTTCAATGCCAATATACCAAGCTTCTGTACCTTTCCAAACCAAAACATCATCGCCAGTTGTGCCCAATTTACCATTTGAATCTTCAATGGTAAGAATACTGGGTTCTGGCAAGATTTCTTTGTGATGAGCAGAGGTTATCTTATCTCTGTAATCAAAAAGTTCAACAATAACATCCATAGTGTCTACGCGTATTGGAATAATCGCATCGACCAAGTCGGAATTGTGTTGTTTTTCGATTTCAAAAGTTTTACCGAATGTGCCATCTTCTTGTACAAACAGGTCATAAGCATCAATAGCAGAGCTTGCTTGTGGAATATTCACTGTTACATAGGTATAGCCTTTGGAGAAGTCCAAAATAGAACTATTCACCTTGCCCATTACGGTAACGGCGTAATGACCATTGCCATCTAAATGCACAATCTCTGTATTGAAGTCGATTGTTGTGTCGTTTACTGCTGTCGTCTCATTGAATGGGAATACGGCAGGTTTTGCTGTACTTGGAGCGTCTGCAAACTTAAACTCAATGCGATGGTTATAACCATCGTTTGTAGATGGATCAAATGAATGCAACCCGCTAATCGCAATAAAAGTAGATCCTTCCCAGAAATCACCTGCATCGAAATCACCTGCTTTTTCCCAAGTTTCACCACCATCTACGGAGTAAAGAACATTCCGTTTTGAATTAGAAGTGTGAAGACGAAGATAGCGATTGTCCACCACAGAACCCAAAATATAATCCCCATTATCGCTTAAATAAACGGCGGATAAACCATTTGTGCTAACAGCATTGCCTGCAATATCGCCAACAGTAAACCCTAAATATCCTGCAAAGCCTTCTTGACCAGTATATCCATCAATATCGATGGTATAGGTTTCTCCTTTGGCAAGTTGTTTGTCAAGTTGACTATATCTTGGATGTTCCAAATCATCATAACGATAAACTTTAACATCTTCCTGTGTTACCACATTAAGCGTGGCTTTGCCGTCTTTAATGGTAATGCTTGGGTCAAGAATTTCGACACCGTAATCCAAAACAAACTTAAAGGTTTTTGGATCACCTGCAATGGGTTGGGATGTTTTTTCATCCAGCAAGCGAACTTGGAAGACCTGTGCTCCATCATCTGGATACAGTGCAGGAACAGGCAAGCCATGAACACTGCTACCATCTTCCCAAGTTTGTCCACCGTCAGTAGAATATTGCCAACTGGTATACCCTTTGGGCATGCCTGAAATTTCAATGGTATTGTAAAAATTATAATTTCCAGAAGAAGTAGGTTTATTTGTGAAGTAAGAGGTGATATTGTCTTGATCACTCCAGCCTGTATCTTCATGGAAGTATATTTTAAGATCATCGTTACTTAAGGTTGGTGCATCGTAATGTGTAACTTTCAGATTGCCTGAAACAAGATTAGTTTCGTCTTGCCACTGGATGCTATCGCCAAATCGAACACCCTCGCCGATGTTATATGACAAGGCTTGGTCTTTTTGTGTATCACGAGAAACTTGGTGATAGACAACATAGGCTTGGAATAAATTGCCATCGGCATCTTCCAACCATTCTTTTGCGAATTGTTTATAGCCATAGAATGTATCGCCAATTTCAACATAGGTACTATTCAGCGAAGCTAAACCTATATCAAATTTCACAGTAACAAGCCCTGTGGAAGAATTTTCTTCTGCTTCGAATTTGGCTTCAATCACCTTGATTTTGTCTGAAACAACGGACGCATCATCATTGGAAGACAATGAGAAAGAATAATGCTGTGGCACACCTGCGTTAGGCGTTTTGCCATCATCACTTTTTGCCACCAAAATCATGTATTCATTCAAATTGACATCCAATTTAGGCAAGTCATCGGCAGTGAAAGTCAGTTCTTTACTACTTGGTCCTTTTAACCAAGTTTTGCCATTATCAACAGAATAAACCCAATTTTGATAATCGCTTGGCATAGACAGTTTGATTTTGCCATCTGGGATCAGATTGTAACTATCTTCATCATCTGATGGCAGGCTGCTCCATGAAGCATTGGTGGGATTTAAATAAATTTGACCGTGTTGATTGTCAAATTCCACAGGACCAATAAACACCTCCTCGCTGGTATTGCCTGCTGAATCATAACTTTTAATGCGGATTTCTACCTGCTGATCGGCGACTAAACCCTGTGTAACAATGGCAAATTTATTGTTTGCAGAATGATGATTCTTGTATGCGTAAGGACCGTCGTCTTCCCTTAAAGCTCCATTGGTAATCCATACTTGGCTATCAAGGCGTTTGCCATTTTGATACACTTCAACATCCAACGCTTCTGCGTGTGTTCTCCCTTGCATATAGGAACTTACCGAACCGTTTTTCTCTTTGTAAAGATAGGTATTCGCACCCCAATAAGTCCAAATTTGATCTACTGAAAAGTTTTGAATATCGGCACTGTGATCCAATACAAAATCAATGCTTGCGGTTTCGTTTTTATTGCGACTTAGATTGCCGTCATCGTCAAGTAAGGCTACTTCGACTCTCATATTTGGTCGCGAATCATATAAGTTTGGATCAATTCCAGTCAAAATAACGCCATCTGAATTCCCATGAATCAAATTGCCGTCATTTATTTGGTAAACCCAAGATTTACCTTCAACACCATCAACAATCAATTTGCCATTGGTTGTAATCAAGTCTGTATTGGAAATGCCAGTATCTTCTGCCAAATGAACGCGTACTTGATCACTGTCAGGATATGGGTTGTCGATTTCGAGATTGGCTTGATGACCATTCTGTTGAATAGCAACATTTACCTTTTCAGGCAGATCTCCCCAATCTTCATCATCCTCTTCAATCGGGTGTTTAATCGTAACGGTACCATCTGGATTTTTGGTGATTTCAGAATCAGGGAATTTATCAGTTGCATCGTCTTCCCAAGTTTTACCGCCATCGATACTGATCTTAAATGCACCAGGTTGAAGATTTTTAAATGAAATTGTTTTGGTATCTAGGTCATAGGCAATTTCAGGTTTTGCATCATCCGCCGTATCGTTGCTCACATTGATTTTTACGGTTTCGGAATCTTCTAAACCTTTGCCGTCTTTGGCGGTGATTTTAACCGTTACCGTTTTTTCTTTTTCAAAATCCAAAGCAACACCAGATTTCAGTTTCAGGTTGCCTGAAACCACTTCGAAGCGGTCATCGCTCACGGCATAAGCAATTTTATCGCCGTCT
>JAGCOT010000090.1 GCA_017645365.1 Neisseriaceae bacterium | reverse complement strand
GAAAAGAGATTCTCACCAAAATACGCACCACGCAAAGTACGCAAAAGATTACCAAAGCCATGCAAATGGTTTCCACTTCTAAAATGCGTAAAACCCAAGAGCGTATGCGTTTAGCACGCCCTTATGCGGAAAAAGTGCGTACAGTGATGGGGCATTTGGCTGCGGCCAATATGAGCGACACTTCTTTGCCTATTTTGGAAAAACGCGACAACATTCGCCGTGCCGCCATTATCTTGATTACATCAGATAAAGGCTTGTGCGGGGGCTTGAATGCCAATGTGTTGAAAAAATTCTTTGCATTGGTGCAAGACTATCAACAAAAAGGCATTGGTGTTGATGTTGTGTGTTTGGGTTCCAAAGGTTTGGCAGCGGCTCAACGCGTGGGTTTGAATGTTGTTGCCAGTGCCACGGGTTTGGGTGATACACCTCATTTAGAAGTCTTATTAGGCAGCCTGAAAGTGGTTTATGAACGCTATGAAGCACGCGAAATAGATATTGTGCATATGGTGTATTCTGGTTTTATCAATACGATGAAACAAGAACCACGCAGTGAAGTTTTGTTGCCGATTGGTGAAGATGTATTGCAGCTAAAACCTGAATCCAAACACAGTTGGGATTACATTTATGAACCTGATCCATTAACCGTATTAGCGTTTTTGGTTCGGCGTTATGTTGAATCCGTCATTTACCAAGTTGTAAGCGACAATATGGCATCAGAGCAAGCCGCTCGTATGGTGGCAATGAAAGCCGCTACCGATAACGCAGGTAATGTCATTAAAGAACTCCGCTTGATTTACAACAAATCTCGTCAAGCGGCAATTACCACAGAGTTATCGGAAATTGTGGCAGGTGCTGCCGCCGTGTAAGGTGTAAAGATTAACATTTATTTAGGAATAACAAAGATGAGCCAAGGCAAAATCGTACAAATCATCGGAGCGGTTGTCGATGTGGAATTTCCTCGTGATGCCATTCCGAAAGTCTATGACGCATTAAAATTAGTCGATGTTGATTTAACATTGGAAGTACAACAACAATTAGGCGATGGCATTGTTCGTACCATTGCAATGGGTAGTTCAGACGGCTTAAAACGCGGTATGCCAGTACAAAACACTGGTGCACCGATTTCCGTGCCAGTAGGTCAAGCCACATTGGGTCGTATTATGGATGTATTGGGTAACCCTGTTGATGAAATGGGTCCCGTTGCCACAGAAGACCGCCGTGCCATTCACCAAATCGCTCCTAAATTTGATGAACTGTCCAGTTCTACCGAAATTTTGGAAACAGGCATTAAAGTGATTGACTTATTATGTCCGTTTGCCAAAGGCGGTAAAGTGGGCTTGTTCGGCGGTGCAGGTGTGGGCAAAACCGTGAATATGATGGAATTGATTAACAACATTGCCAAAGCCCACAGTGGTTTGTCGGTATTCGCAGGTGTGGGCGAACGCACTCGTGAAGGTAACGACTTCTACCACGAAATGAAAGAATCTAACGTATTGGATAAAGTGGCAATGGTGTATGGTCAGATGAACGAGCCGCCAGGTAACCGTTTGCGTGTTGCCTTGACTGGTTTGACAATGGCTGAATACTTCCGTGATGAAAAAGATGCCACAGGCAAAGGTCGCGATGTGTTGCTGTTTATCGACAACATTTACCGTTACACTTTGGCTGGTACCGAAGTATCCGCACTGTTAGGTCGTATGCCGTCTGCGGTGGGTTATCAACCGACTTTGGCAGAAGAAATGGGTCGTTTGCAAGAACGAATCACTTCAACCCAAACAGGTTCGATTACATCAATCCAAGCCGTGTATGTGCCAGCGGACGACTTAACTGACCCGTCTCCTGCAACCACATTCGCCCACTTGGACGCAACTGTGGTGTTAAGCCGTGATATTGCTTCTTTGGGTATTTACCCTGCGGTTGACCCATTAGATTCGACTTCTCGTCAATTAGACCCAGCCGTTTTGGGTGAAGAACACTACAATGTGGCTCGTGGCGTGCAATCCACTTTGCAAAAATACAAAGAATTGCGTGATATTATCGCCATTTTGGGTATGGACGAATTGTCAGACGAAGACAAACTCACCGTAATGCGGGCGCGTAAAATTCAACGCTTCCTGTCGCAACCATTCCATGTGGCAGAAGTATTTACAGGCTCGCCAGGTAAATATGTTTCCTTGCGTGATACCATTGCAGGCTTCAAAGCCATTCTCAATGGCGAATACGACCACTTGCCAGAACAAGCGTTCTATATGGTCGGTTCAATTGACGAAGCAGCCGCAAAAGCAGAAACCGTTAGTTAAGGGGGTGGTGTATGAACACCATGCGAGTTGAAATAGTCAGCAACGAACAGAATATTTATTCAGGCGAAGCCACATTCGTTGTTGTCCCCACACAAACAGGCGAATTAGGGATTTACCCACGCCATATGCCGATTATGAACTTGGTGCGTCCTGGTGTTGTGCGGATTACCGTGCCCAACCAAGAGCAAGAAGTGTTATTAGCGGTATCAGGCGGTTTATTAGAAGTTCGCCCTGACAAACTGACGATTTTAGCCGAAGTGGCCGTGCGTTCGGACGAAATGGATCAAGCTCGTGCGGAAGAAGCCCGCAAAAATGCGGAAGAACGCTTAAAATCCGCCACAGACGCAAAATCCACAGCAGCAGCCGAAGCCGCATTGGCAGCAGCGATTGCCGAACTCAAAACTTTGGACTATATTCGCAGTCAAAAACACAAATAACGGTTTGTTTTGTAAGAGAAAACGCTATATTTTATATAGCGTTTTTTATTTTTTAGGCTGCCTGAAAAACAAATCAACACAATTAAATTCTGTTAAAATGGCGAGTTTGTGATTGCGTGAATTTTAAGGACAAAAAATGACGAACGAACGAAATTGTACACTCATTGAACCGCTTACGCCCAAAATCCACGCTATTTTAAGGGACAGTAATTACAAGTTAGATTTATTTGCGTTCAACAGCATAGAAAATTTAGAAAGCAAAATCACCACAAAGCAAGGCAAAAAAGGCGTTGAATATCAAACCATTTGCCAAATCCGCAATAAAGAAATCAAACTCACGCCAGAAGAGATTGTTCGTCAATTATATTTAGACAAACTTATGGGCGAATACGGCTATCCTGCCCAAAATATTCAAGTTGAAGTTGGCGTTCAAAAAGGGCGAGAAAACACCGCCAAAACAGAGAAAAAACGCATTGATATTTTGGTTACCACAGATGACGGCGAACCTTATATTGTGGTTGAAGTCAAAAAGCCAAAAGAAAAAGACGGTTCTTCGCAATTAGAAAGTTACATTCGCTGGGAAAATGCACCGCTTGGCGTTTTGTGTAACGGCGAGAGCATAGAAGACTTTTATTACAACAAAGAAAACAAAAATCAAAAAACCACAAAGTTAGAAAAACTGTCAGGCATTCCCCATTACACACAAAGTTTAAGCGACTTTTTAGAGCGTTCTTATACGCTCAAAGACCTATTTATCAATGACGAACTGCAAACCAAGACACTGAAAAAAATCATTTTAGATTTCGAAGATGTGGTTTTAGCCAATTCTGGCGTGGATAGTTTTGAAGAAATTTTTAAACTTATTTTTACCAAACTGTATGACGAACACAAATCCGCCAAAGACTTTGACCGTATCGCCCTAAAATGCGAAGAAGTTGAAGATAAAATCAATTTGAACAATCATAAAGAATTTATTGACTTTATCAAAAACATTGACGATAAAAAATTTCGCCGTTTAGATTTTCGCACACACGGCACGGACAGCGAATTTAAAAAACGCTTAACCGCATTATTTAACGAAGCCAAAGAAGAATGGGGCGGAATTTTTGATGAAAGTGCCGTTTTTGAACTCACGCCCGAAGAACTTAAAATCAGCGTTTCGTATTTGCAAGATATAAAACTGTTTAACTCCAATTTTGAAGTGGTTGATGACGCTTTTGAATATCTTGTAACCAAATCACAAAAAGGCGACAAAGGGCAGTATTTTACGCCACGATATGTGATTGATATGTGTGTAAAAATGCTTAATCCGCAAGCACACGAAACAATGATAGACACCGCCAGTGGCAGTTGCGGTTTTCCGATGCACTGCATTTTGTATGTTTGGAACAAACTTAATCCAAACCGCAAAAACTTAATCACCGCCCAAGAAAAAACCGCAGAAGAAATAGCGTATATCAAAAATGTTTTTGCCATTGATTTTGACAAAAAAAGCGTTCGTATTGGCAGACTTTTAAACAAAATTGCAGGAGACGGCGAAACCAATGTTTTGCAACTTAACTCACTGCATTACAAACAATGGAAAAACGATGCCAAAGTTGCAGGCTGGGAAAACTACTACAAACAAGGTTTTTTAAATTTTGAAAAACTGTGTCGCGACAAAACCCAATATGACGAAAACTACGCCAAAGACTATTCACATTTTGACTTTGACATTGTTATGGCAAATCCGCCCTTTGCAGGCGACATAAGCAATGAAAACTTATGGAAAAGTTACGAACTTGGCAAAAGCAAAATCAGCCGCGATATTTTATTTATCGAACGCAACCTGAATATGTTAAAGGCAGGCGGCAGAATGGCGATTGTCTTGCCACAAGGCAGATTTAATAATTCGTCTGATAAATACATTCGCGAATTTATTTCCGAACACGCACGCATTTTAGCCGTTGTGGGCTTACACGGCAATGTATTCAAACCCCATACAGGCACCAAAACAAGCGTTTTATTTGTGCAAAAATGGGACGATAAACTCTGCCCCAAAATCGATGATTATCCGATTTTCTTTGCTACGATGAAAAAACCCAGCAAAGACAATTCAGGCGATAAAATTTATCTCAAAAACGAAGACGGTTCGTATATGTTAGACACGCACGGACACTTAATTGTAGAGCACGATTTATACAACCACGACGGTTTAACACAGGACGGCATAGCCGAAGCGTTTATAGAATTTGCAAAAGCAGAGAATTTGAGTTTTTGGGAAGAGAAATAATTTTTCAGGCAGCCTGAAAGATAAGGGGCGTCTGAACATTAAAAATTAGTGTGTCATTGCGAGACAGGACAAAGTCCTGTCGTGGCAATCCAGTTTTTACCGCAGGTAAAAACAAACGCAGTAAGGCGTTTTAACAGCGTTGCATTAAGTTTATTCAGGTTGCCTTTAATTATTTTGAATACTGCCGTTACAACGCCTGACGGCGTTGCTCAATGACTTTGTCATTGAGTAGATTACCACGCCTTGACTGCCGTCAAGGCTCGTAATGACACAGAAAAAACATTTGTTTTCAGGCTGCCTGAAAGATAAACCAAACAAAAAAGGACTAAAAAATGGCTTTACAATTAAACCAAGAATTGCAAAATAAATATCCGCATTTGGAAGTTAGCGTTTTGAAAATGTCGGAAGTAAAAGAAAATAATGAAAATTTTAGAATTGATAGCGAACCTTTCAAAAAATCAAATTTGATAACAAATCAATATTTTGATTATGTGAAATTATCTGACATTGCACTTATAAATCCTTCAAAAACAGAAATATCAAATTTGAATTTAGATACAGAAGTATCTTTTATATCTATGCAAAATTTAGGAACAGGAAATATAAATGATAGGGAAACAGGAACTATAAAAGATTATAGAACTGGTTATACATATTTTGCAGAAAATGATATTTTAATCGCAAAAATTACACCTTGTATGGAACATGGAAAATGTGCGATTGCTATCAATTTAAAAAATAAAATAGGTTTTGGTAGCACAGAATATAATGTATTTCGTATAACAGATGAAAGATTTATTAAAGAATTTGTTTTTTGTTTTCTAAATAGAGAAAATATTAGAAAAATTGCTGCTGATAATATGATAGGAACAAGTGGTCGCCAAAGAGTTCCGACTAATTTCTACGAAAATTTGTTAATCCCCCTTTTCCCCCTTGAATTTCAACAACAAATTGAGCAAATGGTGCGTGAATCGCACGCCTGTTTGGAGCAGTCCAAAGGTTTATACCGTGAAGCGGAAGTTTTGTTGTATCGTGAATTAGGGCTTGACCCTGAAAATCCATTAGCGTCTATTGAACCACATTCAGGCAGCCTGAATATCTCCGTGCGTCCATTAAGCCAAAGCCTAAACGCCACAGGCAGATTAGATAGCGAATATTATCAGCAAAAATATGATGAAATTGAAAAGGTAATTAAAAATTATCGTGGGGGATATATGAAACTAAAAGATATAGGCGAATTTAAAAATGGCAGTTTAATTTCAGAAGATTTTTATGTAGAAAAAGCTAAAAGAGCCTATATTCGCATAAAAGAACTTTCTTTTAACGAACCGATTAAAATTGCAGAAAGTGTTTTTATTGATGATAATTTTGAAGCCAAAAATGAAACAACAGTAAAGGAACATGATTTTGTTATCGCTACTATCGGTTCTGTTGGAAAAGTTAATTTGATACCAAAAGAACTTAACGGTAGTTTTATTTCAAACAATACTTCAAAATTTAGTTTGCTTGATAATGATATTTTGCCTGAATTTTTAGAATTACTTTTAAGAAGCATTTTGGTGCAAGAACAAATTTTGAAAGAAATTACTCAAACAGTTCAACCAAAAATTTCAAATTATTCACTTGAAAATATTGTTATTCCAAAAATAAATTTGCAAACCCAAACCCAAATTGCCGAAAAAATCAAACAATCCTTTACCCTACGCAAAAAGGCAAGCGAACTTTTGCAAACCGCAAAACAAAGCGTAGAAAATGCCATAGAAAAAGGATAAATCAATCTTTCAGGCTGCCTGAAAATCAACAAAACTGTTGTAGGGTGGGTTTCCAACCCACCAACAACCGCCGTAGGGTGGGACAACACAACCCACCGCAATGCCGATAGGCGTTGATGAAACAAACAATTTAAGGCAGCCTGAAACAAATAATATTGCCCCTATCGGGGCAAATGGTGGGTTGAAAACCCACCCTACGGCAGGTTGAATTTTTTATTCATAGTTAGGTTTTGCAGGGGTTTCAGAAATGGTTTTTGTATGGCGTTTCAGGCAGCCTGAAAGGTGTTTTGCATTGTCGTTGTATTGACTTACGCTACCCAAAAATTATTTTTAACTTCGTTTCACTCGTTAAAAATAATTTTTGGAGATTGCCACGCCGTGCTTTCGGCACGGCTCGCAATGACGATAAGGGCTACCTGAAAGTTTTTTTGCATTGCCGTTCTTCGTAGCCGTAGGGTGGGCTTCCCAGCCCACAAGCAAACCGTAAGGTTTGCATAACGCACAACCATTGATAAACAAATCTTTCGGACAGCCTGAAAACATATCGTTGTATCAACGCCTAACGGCGTTGCGGTGGGCTGGGAAGCCCACCCTACGGCAGGTTGAATTTTTTATTCATAGTTAGGTTTTGCAGGAGTTTCTTTAACTGTTTCAAATTAAGCAGGCTGAAAATTTTTCAGGCTGCCTTTAAGTGTTTCACAGGCAGGCTGAAAGTTTTTCAGGTTGCCTTTAATTGTTTCAAACAGGCAACCTGAAAGTAATTTGTAAAAAGATAGAAGCAAAATCCCCATTGCAGGGGATTTTATTTTTGAAGATGATTATTAAGCCATTACAACATTTCGCGGCGTAATTCATCGGCTGATTTGGGCGACAATAACGCGGGGGCAATATCAAACACCGTATAAGCACCGCTTGCACCTTGCTGATTTAAGCGATATGCGGCTCGTGCGTATGCCACCAAAACACTGGCGGTAAATTCAGGGTTAGAATCTAATTTCAGCGAAAATTCAATAATATGTTTGGTTTCGCCATTTTCGCCTGTTTGCCCACTACGCAGAACAAAACCGCCGTGCGGAATACCGCCGTGTTCGCGTTTTAAAGTTTCCAAGTCGATAAAATGCACAGTGGTGTCGTAATCGGCAAAATAATTCGGCATGGTTTTGATTTCATTCTCAATTTTTGCCTTATCCGCACCGTCTTTGACCACCACAAAACACTCACGCAAATGTTTTTCGCGAGTGCTTAAATCAGGGTTTTTGCCTTGACGCACGCTTTCCAAAGCGGTTTCAATCGGCACGGTGTATTGTCTTGCGTCCAAAACGCCGTCAATGCGGCGGATTGCGTCCGAGTGTCCTTGACTGACCCCTTTACCCCAGAAAGTGTAACTGTTGCCAACCGTCAGCACGCTTTCGCCGATTAAGCGATTGAGCGAGAACAGACCAGGATCCCAGCCCACCGCAATCACGCCGACATTTTTGCCGCCTTTGGCAGCAGAATCCACCGCCGCAAAATGTTCAGGAATTTTAGCGTGGGTGTCAAAACTATCCACCACATTAAAATGTTTTGCAAATTCAGGGGTTTGCGTAGGTAAATCAGTGGCACTGCCGCCACACAACACCAACACATCAAACTTGCCTTTGTGGCTTAAAATTTCATCAACCGAAAACACCGCCGCACCATAAGTTTTCACCGCAGACGGATTACGACGCGTAAAAACGCCGTAAAATGCCATATCAGGGCAATTTCGCACAGCCAACTCCACGCCACGCCCCAAATTACCATAGCCTAAAACTGCAACTTTAATTTTGCTCATTTTTGATGTCCTTAAAATGATATGAAAAGCATTATAATGATACATTATTGGCATAAAATTTCATTTTAATGGATTTTATAAAATTTTTTATTGAATTAAGAATGCTCATTAAAATTTTATTCCGTATTCTGTTTTCAGCGTAAAAGAGTGATTGGATTGCTTCATCCTATTTTTCATATAAAAATTTGTTAGAATACAGGATTGTTTCAGGTTGCCTGTAAAATATAGGCAGCCTGAAAATAATTATATTCTCTTAAATTAGTACTTAAAGATTAGAACACACTTACATGCTTTATCGCCGTCATTTGCTTAAAGAACTCACCCTGACCGCATCAGGGGTGTTTTTTGTTTTGTTTTTGATTTTGCTTTCCACACAAATCATCAATTTGTTGGGACGCATATCAGACGGTCGCGTGGCGTTTGATGCCATTGGCTCAATGCTGGTGGTGTGGATGATTGGATTAACGCCGTTATTGTTGATTTTGATTGTATTCATTACTGTATTGACCGTATTTTCACGCTATTGGCGTGATAGCGAAATGGTGGTGTGGTTGTCTTCTACCTTGTCGATAAAACAGTGGATTTCTCCATTGATGACTTTTGTTTTACCTTTGACCATACTGACGGCGGTGATGTCGTTGTGGGTCGCCCCTTGGGCTGAATCTCGCGGTGCGATGTTGGCACAATTTCTCAAACAAAAACAAGATATGTCCTTGGTGAAAGAAGGCGTTTTTCAAACGCATAAAGGCAGTGAAAGCGTTTATTTTGTCGAACGATTTGATGTGGAAAAAGGGATTGCTCAAAATGTTTTTGTGCATGGCGTGGATAACGATAAAAAACCCTTTGTGATTACTGCACAAAGCGGAACTTTAACCGAAGAAAACGGGGCACGAGTGCTGTCTTTGAAACATGGCGTGCGGGTTTCTGGGCATATTGGACAAGCGGATTTTGATCGCATTTCGTTTGAAGAAACTCGATTGATTATCGCCATGAATCCTAAAATCACCACCACTCTCAAACGCAATACAGCAACAACGAAACAACTTTGGCAAAGCAAAGATTTGCGTTGGCGTGCCGAGTTAATGTGGCGTCTGTCGATGCCGATGGTGGTTCCGATATTGGCATTACTGGCATTGGCGTTGTCGTATGTCAATCCGCGTTCTATGAGTAGTTACAACATTCTGCTTGCCGTGCTGATTTTCTTTTTGTATCAAAGCGGATTGAATTTGATGCGATCTTCTATCACCAATGGACGCGTCAATTTTTGGGTGGGCTTGTTCTTAATGCATATCATCATGCTGCTTTTAGCCTGCTGGCTGATTATGCGAAGAGATGGCATACGAAAAATCAAACAAAGGCAGGCAGCATGAAACAATTAGAACGCTATATTCTCTTACGCTTGGCAGTAACTACCTTGCTTGCATTGGTGGTCTTTGTCGTATTGTATGCCGTTTTTGATTTAATCGCCGAAAGTGATGCGGTGGGCAAAGGCAATTACAGCGTGGCGACATTGTTTCAGTATATCGGCTTACGCTTGCCTGTTTATGCTTATGAAATTGCCCCAGTTGCCGTGTTGATTGGTTCTTTAATCGCATTGACCAGCATATCTTCTAACAGCGAATACGCAGTGATGCGAACGGCAGGATTGTCTTTGCGTCGCATGGTGCAGTTGCTGATTATTTTTGCCCTAATTTGTGCAGCCGTCAGTGCTTTTATCGGCGAGTGGCTGATGCCGAAAGCCTATCAGCAATCGCGTGCAGTGGAATACAACGCACGCTATGGAGAAGATGCAACCTTAAATCATTCAGGTGCATTGTGGTTTAAATCAGGACAAGACATGGTGCAAGTAGAATCCATGATGCCCGATGGCACTTTGCGAAATATCATGCGTTTTCAAATGGCAGATAATCCTGAAAAAGGCGTAGTGGTTTTGGAACAGGCAGAATCCGCACAGTATCAACAAAATGACCAATGGCAATTATTTAATGTTCAACGAAGTACGCTGGAAGATACGCAAGTGCAATCATTCAGGCAGCCTGAAAAGGTGATTTGGAAAAGTAAAATTGATCCGAATCTTTTGCGAACTTTAATCGTAGAACCGCAGGAAATGTCCATTTTTGCATTATCAGAATATATTCAATACCTGAAAGAGAACAAACAACGCACATCAACCTATGAAGTAGGCTTTTGGCGGAAAATTTTTTATCCTTTTGGCTCGTTGGCAATGGCGATTATTGCATTGGTATTTACGCCACTGATTGCACGCCATGCGAATATGGGATGGCGAATTTTTCTGGGGATGTGCTTTGGTGTTGCCTTTCATTTTGCGGGTCGTTTTTTTAGTTTTTATGCCGATTTGTTTCATCTTCCGCCACTGTGGGCAGGATTTTTACCCGTATTCATTTTGACACTTTTAGCCATTTTTGGCGTGTGGCGATGGGCAAAATAAGCATTATCAGGCAGCCTGAAAAAATGAAAAGCGATTATCTTGTATAAAAAATTTTGTCGATAAAGGGCGTTTTGCCTTAAAATAAGCAGATTTTTATAAAAACTTAAATCATACGGAAACAACCATGTTACAAGTTCAAATTGACGGAAAACCTGTCGAAGTGGAACAGGGCACCAGTGTGTTAGAAGCTGCAAAAGCTGCTGGGACATACATTCCGCATTTTTGTTATCACAAAAAATTATCCATTGCCGCCAGTTGTCGTATGTGTCTGGTAGAAGTCGAAAAAGCACCAAAACCATTACCAGCTTGTGCTACAACAGTTTCAGATGGCATGATTGTGCATACACATTCTGAAAAAGCCAAGCAAGCACAACAAGGTGTGATGGAATTTTTGTTGATTAACCACCCATTAGATTGCCCAGTTTGCGATCAAGGTGGGGAATGCCAGTTGCAAGATTTGGCATTTGGCTACGGTCAAGGGGGAAGCCGTTTTACCGAAGGCAAACCGACCGTCAAAGCCAAAAACATGGGTCCATTGATTTCCGCCGAAGAAATGTCGCGTTGTATCCACTGCACGCGTTGTGTTCGATTCACCGAAGAAATTGCAGGTTTCCAAGAAATTGCTATGGCAAATCGCAATGAACATTCTGAAATCATGCCATTTATCGGCAAAACCGTAACTTCGGAAGTTTCAGGTAATGTGATTGATTTATGTCCTGTTGGGGCATTGACCTCAAAACCATTCCGTTTTGCGGCTCGCTCTTGGGAATTATCTCGCCGCAAGAGCATTGCTACCCATGACTCATTAGGCTCTCATCTGATTGTTCAAACCCATGCACGACAAGTGGTGCGTGTTTTACCGTTAGAAAACGAATCCATTAACGAATGCTGGTTGTCCGATCGCGATCGTTTTTCTTATCAAGGTTTAAATCATCAAAACCGTTTAACGCAACCCAAAATCAAACAAAACAACGAATGGATTGATGTGAATTGGGAAACTGCTTTGGCGTATGTTACCAAAGGGTTGACAGGCGTTGCTTCTGAACATGGCAAACAATCCGTTGGTTTTTGGGTCAATCCTGCATCAACTGTTGAAGAACTTTATCTTGCCAAAATGTTGGCTCAAAAATTAGGCGTAACTGCGATAGACAGTCGTTTGCGTCAACAAGACGATCGTTTGGATCGGGCTCGTCAGTCTTCTTTATGGTTGGGGCAAAAAATTGAAGAAATCGCTCAAAATCAAGCGATTTTGGTGATTGGTGCAGATTTGCGTGCCGAGCAGCCACTGTTAACTGTTCGTATTCGTCAGGCTGCCAAAAAAGGTACAAAAGTCAGCACACTACATGCTCGCCAAGAAACTTTGAATATGCCTGTATGTGAGCAAGTGGCGGTTCATCCAAGTCAATGGGTTGAATTTTTGAAAACATTGATTGAGGATAACGGCAAAAGTGCTATTTCAGGCAGCCTGAAAGATGCAGAAAAAGCGTTAATCATTTTGGGTGCATCGGCACAACAACATCCACAATTCGCAGAAATTTATACAACAGCACAACTGTTGGCACAAACTTATGGTGCCAACATTGGTATTTTGCCAGTGGCAGCCAATAGTGTTGCGGCGGATTTATTGCATATTCGCCCAAATGAAGGTGCTAAAAATTTACGCGATATGATTCTTCAACCACAAAAAGCAGTGGTTTTGGTGAATGTCGATCCACAAGCTGATGTGGTGCATGGCGTTGCCGCGATGAAAGCGTTGCAATCGGCAGAAACGGTTATTGCATTAACCGCCTATCAAACCCCATCATTATTGGCAACGGCTGATGTTTTGTTGCCCATTTGTACTTGGACAGAAACATCAGGCAGCCTGATTAATATGGAAGGCAAAATTCAAAGTTTCCATGGCGTTGTTCAACCTTTGGGAGAGGCTCGTCCAATGTGGAAAGTGTTGCGAGTTTTGGGTAATCGCCTGAATTTAGAAGGCTTTGATTACACATCTTCCCAAGAAGTTTTGAAAGCGGCTTTTCCAGAAGGTCTTGAAGGTCGTTTTGGTAATTTGCAAAACATTCATTTAGAAGCAAGCAGTAATGGTACATCCGTTTTATGGCGGATTGGAGGTGTTGGTTTGTATGATAACGATGCGGTGGTGCGTCATGCACAAGCATTACAGCAAACGCCACAAGCACAAATTCCAGAAGCACGAATCCATAGCAAAACATTAGAACATTTAGGATTGCAAACAGGTGAATCTGCATACGCATGGCAAAACGATAGCGAAAAAATCACACTTAAAGTGGTTGCAGATGATGCGATTGCTGAAAATGTTGTTTATTTACCAACGCATGAAGCCAATCGCGGATTGGGTGCTTTGATGAATACCATCGAATTGAAACGAGGTGAGTAATGGACGCATGGTTTCAAAATTTATTGGGCAATGAAATTGGCTTAATTATTTCCATCTTGGTCAAAATTTTATTTATTCTCGTACCATTGATTTTGGTTGTTGTGCCTTATTTGACTTATTTTGAACGCAAAGTGATTGGTTATATGCAGTTGCGTGTTGGTCCTAATGTCAATGGTCCGTGGGGTTTGTTGCAACCTTATTTAGATGTGGTGAAATTGTTGGTCAAGGAAGTGATTTTGCCCAGCAAATCCAATCGCATTCTTTTGATGGTCGCACCTGCGATGGTGTTGGCGCCCTCTTTGGTGGTTTGGGTAACACTGCCCATGTCGCGAGAATGGGTGATGACCAACTTGAATGTTGGATTATTATTTATTTTGGCATTGTCGTCTGTTGGTGTGTATGGCGTGATTTTGGCGGGTTGGGCGTCTAATTCTAAATACGCGTTTTTAGGTGGAATGCGTTCTGCGGCACAAATGATTTCTTATGAAATTGCTATGGGCTTTTGCTTGGTGGGTGCGGTAATGGTTTCAGGCAGCCTGAACTTTCAAGACATTGTAGCATCGCAAGCACAAGGCAAAATGGGCGGTTCTTTTTTATCTTGGAACTGGTTGCCATTATTCCCCTTGTTTATCGTTTATTTAATCTGTGGTGTTGCAGAAACCAATCGTGCTCCATTTGATGTGGCAGAAGGCGAATCAGAAATTGTTGCAGGTTTCCATATTGAATACGCAGGATTTGCATTTGCGTTATTTTTCTTGGCGGAATACATCAACATGATTGTTTTTTCTGCCTTGCTTTCCTTATTATTTTTAGGTGGCTGGTTATCTCCATTTCCAGCGTCTTGGGGTATTTTAGGCAGCTCTGGTGCAATATGGATGTTTTTGAAAATGGCGGCAATATTGTTCTTTTATTTATGGTTGCGTGCAACATTTCCGCGTTTTCGTTATGACCAAATCATGCGTTTGGGCTGGAAAGTGTTTATTCCAGTAACTTTGGTTTGGGTGGTTGTGTTAATGGGCTGGATGGTAAGTCCCTGGACACTTTGGTAAAAACAAGTTTTCAGGCAGCCTGAAAAAGAAAATAAATCGAGAATCCTATGAAGCTAAGCAAAACTTTTTTATTGACAGAATTGCGTCAAGGTTTGGGAATTACTTTTCGACATTTCTTCTCGCGTAAGATTACCATTTACTATCCAGAAGAAAAAACGCCGCAATCTTTCCGTTTTCGTGGTTTGCATGCACAACGCCGTGATGAAAATGGCGAAGAGCGTTGTGTGGCATGTAAATTGTGCGAAGCAGTTTGTCCTGCTATGGCCATTTCGATTGATACGCATCAACGAGAAGATGGTTCACGGCGTACATCGCGTTATGACATAGACTTAACCAAATGTATTTTTTGTGGTTTTTGTCAGGAAGCTTGTCCAGTAGATGCCATCGTAGAAACACGGCAGTTTGAATATCATGGCGAAAAACGCGGCGATTTATATATGACCAAGCCCATTTTATTAGAAATTGGCGATAAAAACGAAGAGGACATCGCCCGCTGTTTGGCGGCTGATGCACCTTATCGTTAAAGGGGCAATATCATGTTTGAAGCGATTTTGTTTTATGTTTTTGCTGCGATTATTTTGTTTTCCGCAGTTCAAGTGGTAACCGCCAAACACCCTGTCCATGCAACCTTGTGGTTGGTATTATCCTTTTGGACATCGGCTTGTACATGGGTATTGATGCAGGCTGAATTTTTAGGCGTAGTGTTGGTTTTGGTTTATGTGGGTGCCGTAATGGTGTTGTTGCTGTTTGTGGTGATGATGTTGAATGTCGACCACGAAGCATTGCGAGCAGGGTTTTGGCGGCATTTTCCTATCTCATTGACAGTGGGTTTGTTGATGGCGGTGGTTTTGATTTTGGTATTGATTCACCCAGAAACTCATTTATCTACAACTGGTGATTTAAATCAATTAAGTTCAGGCAATGGTGGTGTTCGTGCTTTGGGCGAACGCTTGTATACCGACTACTTGTTACCATTCGAATTGGCAGCGGTTTTGTTGGTCTTGGGTATGGTGGCTGCTATTGCTTTGGTTCATCGTCATCGCGAGAATCCGCGTTATATGCACCCATCAGATCAAATTAAAGTAAATGCCAAAGATCGTTGGCGTATGGTCAAAATGCAGGCTGAAAAAACAGTAGAAGAAAAAGCAGCGGACGAAAAAACAGAAGGAGCACAATCATGACGCTCACACTTATGCACTATTTAGTTTTATCGGCATTATTATTCGGTGTTGCGGTTATGGGTTTGTTCATGAATCGCAAAAACACCTTGATATTGTTGATGTCCATTGAATTAATGTTGTTATCGGTCAATTTTAATTTCATTGCTTTTTCGCAATATTTGAACGATGTTGCAGGGCAGATTTTTGTCTTTTTTATTCTTACCGTTGCTGCGGCGGAATCTGCGATTGGTTTAGCGATTATGGTTTTGATTTTCCGTAATCGTCAAAGTATTAGCGTACAAGATTTAGGCAGCCTGAAAGGTTAAGGTGTCATAATGTCTCAAACTACAATGTATTTATGTATTGCCTTGGCACCATTGGTAGGTTCGCTTTTGGCTGGTTTATTTGGACGAGTGATCGGTAAAGTGGGGGCACATACGGTTACCATTATTGGTGTGGCGATTTCCGCCGTGTTGTCCTTGCAAGTACTGGCAGGTTTCGCTCGTGGCACATTAACGCCATACGATCAAAATCTCTACACTTGGCTTTCTATGGGTGGGCTTGATTTTTCAGTAGGCTTTTTAGTAGACAGTTTAACTGCGGTGATGATGGTTGTTGTAACCTTTGTTTCATTGATGGTTCATGTCTATACCATTGGCTATATGCGTGAAGATCCAGGCTATCAACGCTTTTTCTCTTACATTTCTTTATTCACATTCTCTATGCTGATGTTATTGATGAGCAATAACTTTATTCAATTATTCTTCGGCTGGGAAGCAGTGGGATTAGTATCGTATCTTCTGATTGGTTTCTGGTTCAAACGCCCCACTGCAATTTATGCTAATTTGAAAGCGTTTTTGGTTAATCGTGTAGGTGATTTTGGCTTTTTATTAGGCATTGCTTTGATTTTGGCATACTTTGGGGGCAGCCTGAACTATAAAGATGTTTTCGCTGCTGCACCACAATTAAAAGAAGCAACACTGGCATTAATTCCCAACCATGACTGGTCGTTGTTAACCGTTGTTTGTTTGTTGTTGTTTGTGGGAGCGATTGGTAAATCTGCACAATTTCCATTGCATGTGTGGTTGCCTGATTCTATGGAAGGTCCAACGCCTATTTCCGCGTTGATTCACGCAGCAACCATGGTTACCGCAGGTATTTTCATGGTGGCTCGCATGTCGCCTTTGTACGAAATGTCTGATGTTGCCTTGAATACCGTGATGATAATCGGCTCGATTACTGCATTGTTCATGGGCTTTTTGGGAATGGTTCAGCACGACATCAAACGCGTGGTGGCCTATTCTACTTTGTCGCAGTTAGGTTACATGACTATGGCGTTGGGAGCATCTGCTTATTCTGTTGCCATTTTCCATGTGATGACGCACGCATTCTTTAAAGCCTTATTATTCTTGGCAGCAGGTTCGGTGATTATTGGCATGCACCACGATCAAGATATGCGTCATATGGGCAACCTGAAAAAATACATGCCAATTACTTGGATAACATTCTTATTAGGTTCGTTGGCATTGGTAGGAGCTCCGTTCTTTGCAGGTTTCTATTCAAAAGATTCCATCATTGAAGCATTGCACTTATCCACCCTGCCAGCCGCAGGTTGGGCGTATTTTGTTGCAGTAGTCAGTGTGTTTGTAACCGCATTTTATTCATTCCGTTTGTATTTCTTGGTTTTTCATGGCAAAGAAAAATGGCGTGAAGGTACTGCCCATCATGAAGAACATCATGGAGAGCACCATGGTTTATCTCCCGATGCCAATCCGCATGAAAGCCCTTGGGTGGTTTGGGTGCCATTGGTATTGTTGGCAATTCCTTCGATTGTTATTGGTTATATGACGATTCAGCCTTTGCTATACAGCGGATTTTTTGATGGGGCGATTCATGTGGCACCACAGCATGCGGTGATGGCACAGATGAAAGAAGAATTTCATAGTGCAATGGCAATGACCATGCATGGTTTATTCTCATTGCCAGTGATTTTAACCATTGCCGCCATTGTATTAACATGGTTCATGTATTTAAAACGCCCAGATTTGCCTGTCAAAGTAGCGGGCAGCCTGAAACCTTTGTATGTTATGTTGGATAAAAAATACTGGATTGATGAAATTTACTATGGAGTGTTTGCAGTTGGTGCAAGAAAATTAGGGCAGTTCTTCTGGAAAGTGGGCGACATTGCCTTGATTGACAACACCATTGTGAATGGTTCAGCAAAATTGGTCGGTTGGATTGCATCTGTTGTTCGTAAGATGCAAACGGGCTTTGTTTATACCTATGCCACCATGATGGTGTTTGGTTTATTGGTATTATTGGTCTTGTGGTTTGCTCCTTTGATTAGCAAATTATTCTTCTAACGGGTAAAGAATCATGGAAATATTACAACATCATTTATTGACTTGGGCGATTTGGACTCCCGTTATCGCAGGGATTATTGTCTTGGCGACAGGTGGTGATAAACAAGCACCATTGGCTCGCTGGTTGGCATTGATTGGGGCGTTGTTGGGTTTTTTGGTAACACTTCCTTTGTATACTCATTTTGACCGTCTGAATGGTGGAATGCAGTTTCAGGAGTTTGCCACTTGGATTCCCGCACTTGGCTTGAATTATCATTTAGGCGTTGATGGATTATCGGTATTATTTGTCATTTTAAACAGTTTTACCACTCTGTTGGTCGTATTGGCTGGTTGGCAGGTCATTCAAAAACGCGTAGCACAATACATGGCAGCATTTTTGTTGATGTCGGGGACAATTAACGGAGCATTTGCGGCATTAGATGCTATTTTGTTCTATGTCTTCTTTGAAGCGATGCTGATTCCCATGTACTTAATCATTGGGGTATGGGGCGGACCACGCCGTGTGTATGCGTCTATCAAATTCTTTTTATATACCCTATTGGGTTCTTTGTTGATGCTGGTTGCGTTGATTTATTTATCACGCGTGGCAGGCGGAAGTTTTGAAATCATTGATATGCAAAACATTCCGCACATTGATCAAAAAACACAAATTATGCTGTTCTTGGCGTTTTTTATGTCATTTGCGGTTAAAGTACCCATGTTTCCAGTGCATACATGGTTGCCAGATGCCCATGTGGAAGCACCAACAGGCGGTTCTATGGTGTTAGCGGCCATTACATTGAAAATTGGTGCATACGGTTTCTTGCGGTTTGTATTGCCAATCGTGCCAGATGCCGCACATTTTTTCGCGCCAATGATGATCACCCTTTCATTGATTGCCGTTATTTATATTGGATTGGTGGCATTGGTGCAAACCGATATGAAAAAACTGGTGGCATATTCATCTATTAGTCATATGGGTTTTGTTACGCTCGGTTTGTTCTTGTTTGTTGAAACCGCTAACGGCATAGCAATGCACGAATGGGCATTAAAAGGTGCCGTGATGCAAATGGTTTCACACGGTTTTGTTTCTGCTGCCATGTTTATGTGTATTGGCGTGATGTACGATCGCTTGCACACACGCAACATTGCTGATTATGGTGGTGTTGCCAATAAAATGCCACGCTTTGCAGCATTTATGATGTTGTTTGCCATGGCGAATGCAGGCTTGCCTGGTACATCGGGCTTTGTAGGTGAGTTTATGGTCATTATGGGTGCGGTGCATGTTCATTTTTGGATTGGTGCATTGGCAGCATTAACCTTGATATTTGGTGCTGCATACACCTTATGGATGTATAAACGCGTGATTTTTGGTGATGTTGCCAATGATCATGTTGAAAAAATGCAAGATATCAATAAACGCGAATTTTTGATATTGTCCATTCTTGCTTTGGCAGTTTTGGGCATGGGGCTTTATCCAGAAGGATTGATTCAAATTGTGCATCAGGCAGCCAACGATTTGAGTGATCACATTATGCAAAGCAAACTTTAATCTTGGGGATACAAAAAATGATGGATTGGGAAAAATTAAATCTCATTGCTGCTGCACCTGAAATCGTATTGTTATGTCTGTTGAGTTTGGTGTTGTTAGTGGATTTGTTCCTCGATAATCAACGCCGTTGGATTACCTATGGTCTAACACAAATCGGTTTGTTGATTACATTGGCGGTTCAATGGTATGTTTTCAGGCTGCCTGAAAATCAAAGTGCTGCTTTTGGTGGAATGTTTGTGAACGATGGCGTTGCTCATGTGGCAAAAGTTTTGATGTATGTGGCAACGATTTTTCTGTTTGCCTATACGCGTCATTATTTGAAAGCACGCCAAATGTATCAAGGGGAATATTACACCTTGACCTTATTTGCTTTAATCGGCATGTGTATGATGGTAAGTGCAGAGCACTTTATCTTGTTGTACATTGGGTTAGAGTTGCTTTCATTGTCGTTGTACACCTTAATTGCACTTCGCCGTGAAGACGCACAAGCATCAGAGGCAGCCTTAAAATATTTTGTTTTAGGTTCATTGGCATCGGGGATGTTGTTGTATGGCATTTCCTTGATTTACGGTGGTTCTGGTGGGCAGTTGGATTTGCCAGTTGTTTTAGGTGTATTGTATGCAGGGCAAGGGAATGGTGTTTTAATTCAATTAGGTTTGATTTTTATTGCCATTGGGATTGCTTTTAAATTTGGTGCAGTGCCTTTTCATATGTGGGTTCCAGATGTTTATCAGGGTGCCCCAGTTGCGATTACAGCCTTTGTCGCCTCCATTCCCAAAATTGCGGCAACAGTATTTGCGTTCCGTATTTTGGTTACAGGCTTGGCAACAGAGTTTATTGACTGGTCGCAAATGTTCATGATTCTTGCGGTGGCTTCGTTGTTGGTTGGAAATTTGGCTGCGATTATGCAGACTAATATTAAACGAATGTTGGCATATTCCACTATTTCGCACATGGGTTTCATTTTATTGGCATTTGTGGGCAATAATTTTGTTGTGGGCGATGGGCAAAGTTTTTCAGGATTGTCCGCAGCGATTTATTATGCGGTAACTTACATCTTGATGTCATTGGTTGCATTTGGCGTATTGTTGGCCTTATCAGCCAAAGACCGTGAATGTGAAAACATTGCTGATTTAGCAGGCTTAAATCATCGTCATCCATGGTATGCCTTTTTGATGTTATTGGCGATGTTCAGCATGGCTGGGATTCCGCCATTGATGGGCTTTTATGCCAAAGTGTATGTGATTCTTGCTTTATTGGAGCAAAATTTGATTGCATTAGCGGTTTTTGCAGTCATTATGTCCTTGATTGGTGCGTTCTATTACTTGCGGATTGTTAAAGTGATGTATTTTGACGAACCAGAAGAGAACCCTGTTCAGGTTGCCTCTATGTGTTGGAGTGCAAGGTTTTTGCTTTCTGCCAACGGTTTAATGCTGATTGCTTTCGGTATTGTTCCTTATATCATTTTGGATTGGTGCAGTCAGTACTTTGTGATTGGCTGATACTGGGAAAATGCAATTAGCGATATAATATAAACACCACGACCATGCTATGGGTTGTGGTGTGATTTTTATGGATTAGATGATAACAATAGATAAGGAAATGAAATGATGTGGGTTGTATTGATTGGAATAGGATTTGTTCTCGGGTTAATTGCACTGGGGCTATTGCTGGCGGTTTTATTCCGTGTTGTTGTCCCAACCAACGAAGTGCATATTGTGCAAAGTGCCAAAAAAACCATGTCTTATGGAAAGGACACGGGCAATGGCAACACTTATTATAAATTTCCGTCTTGGATGCCTTTAATTGGGGTAACCACGATTGCACTACCAGTATCAGTATTTGCGATTAAAAAAGATTCAGATAAATCTTAAATAAATCGTATTTTGATAAGGCAGGCTGAAACTTAATCTTCGTTGTTTCTCATAGGCAATCAACAGGCAGGCTGAAAAGCATTCAGGCTGCCTGTTGAGTAGTTATTTTCAGGCTGAAAAACAGGCAACCTGAAAACTTTTTGAATTTTCATATAAGGAAATTGATATGTCCGTCCCAGCGTATCCGCATCCCATTATTGCCAAAGAAGGCTGGATATTTATCGCCATTTTTGCAGCGGTGAGTTTGGTGCTCACATTATTTTCACCATGGTTTTCACTGATAGGGTGGTTATTGACTTTATTTACCATTCAGTTTTTCCGCGATCCGCCAAGAGAAAGTGGTTCGGATGATGAATTGGATGTTTTGTGTCCAGCCGATGGACGCATTATTGTGGTGGAAAAAACCACCGACCCCTATCGCCATCAAGCAGAAGCATTAAAAATCAGCGTTTTTATGAATGTTTTTAATGTTCATTCCAATCGCATTCCTGTAACAGGGACAGTGGAAGACACCAATTATTACGCAGGAAGTTTTGTGAATGCCACATTGGATAAGGCTTCTGAAAAAAATGAACGAAACGCTGTGTTGATGGAAACTGCCAATGGACAAAAAATCACCTTTGTTCAAATTGCAGGTTTGGTCGCACGCCGCATTATTTGTTATGCCAAGAAAGGCGATGCCTACAAGCGTGGAGAGCGTTACGGATTGATTCGTTTCGGCTCGCGTGTTGATGTTTATTTGCCTGTTGCATCCGAAGTCAAAGTATCGATTGGCGATAAAGTTAAAGCCACAACATCAGTATTGGCAAGGCTTCCTGAAAGAAATCCCTGAAAAATCGTAAAAGGCTTCACTTTGACACAACAAAGCCGGCATAAGTAACAAAAAAGGTGCTAAAAAACGCTGAACACCTTATCATTATTGCTTTTTAGGAAGGTCAAATACTTTGAACACAAAAAATGCTTTTTTTGCGGCTCTAAACGCACCAAAAAGAATGGAAAACAGAATGG
>JAGCOT010000089.1 GCA_017645365.1 Neisseriaceae bacterium | reverse complement strand
TGGTTTGGACGCACTCACCGACCGAGAAGTCGCCGCAGCAGTGGGCAATGCTATGTTTGCCGATCTAACATCGTTGGCAGGACAAATTTATAAATATGGACAAGGTTACGGACAATCAGGCAAAACACCCAAAAACAAATTAGCCTTGCATGCTGACGAGTTTAACGAGTTAATCGGTGATGAATTTATTCCTATGCTCAATAAGGCTGGCGGTGCAGGTTATCAGGTTACGGCTTATACACAAACATGGGCAGATGTTGAAGCACGATTAGGTTCAAACCCCAAAGCCCTGCAAATGGCAGGCAACTTCAACACCATGATAATGCTACGAGTTTTAACCGAAAACACTGCCCAAATGCTCACCGAACGACTACCCGAAGTGCGAGTGGTAACAGGGACATTAGTCAGCGGAGCAGGCGATATTGCCGAAATGACCAAGCAAGAAGATTTTACTTCCAAAAACGAAGACCGAATTTCCAGCGAAACCGTGCCGATGTTAGCTCCCAGCGATTTATGTAATCTTCCCAAAGGACAATGCTTCGCCTTACTCGAAGGCGGACACCTTTACAAAATCCGCCTACCACTACCCAAACCTGCCACCGATAAAGATGTTCCCCAAAACCTATGGCAAGTGGCAGAAAGAATGAGAGAAGATGTGCGACTATCACAAGCAACAGAAACCGCGACAAGCCCGTTTACACAAGGAAAAACATATAACAAAACACAGGAAGACAAAAAATGAACCAAAACACTTTTGTGATTGAAAGCATCACTCTTGTCAGTGGAAAAATCAAAAAGCATTCAATCGCCTATGTTTCGCCATTGAATGCAAAACTACATCGCATTGCAAGACGATTATTATCGTTCAGGTTGCCTGTATAACAACAGGCAACCTGAAAAAAGATAATGTAAAAAGCGAACGAGCATAGCGAGTGTGGCAATCTCACTATTTGGGGAACAAACCAAATGATAACCGCCGCAGGGTGGGCATTTATGCCCACGCGGTTTGAAATAGATCAACTAACCACTTTTAGGAACAAACAAAATGGCATACAGACCTAATTCAAAAATTGTTCAAGTCATTGAACACAAATTTGAAAATGCAACATACGATGAAAATAGGCATATCTTTCTTGTCCTATGTGAAGACGGTTCAATTTGGCAATGTAGTAGAAATTTTGATGACAATCCAGTTTGGTCAGAAATCATTCCCTGCATTCAATAAGGCACCCTGAAAAATGAAACTCTTCTTATGCGAAAAACCCTCCCAAGCGAATGATATTGGCAAGGTAGTTTTTGGTGGTATTTCATCAGAAAATCGCAAAAACGGTTATTTGCAAAAGGGCGATACGGCGATTACTTGGGCGGTGGGGCATATTTTGCAGGACGCTTTTCCTGAAAAATATGGCAAGCAATATGAACAATGGAAGTTGGAAACTTTGCCTTTAATTCCTAAAAAGTGGATTAAAGAAATTCCTGAAAATTTAGCACCGCAGTTTAAGATTATTCAAAAACTGGTGAATAAAGCCGATGAAGTCGTCATCGCCACCGATGCCGATCGTGAAGGCGAAGTCATTGCTCGTGAAATCTTGGATTATTGTGGGTTTAAGGGCAAAATCAGTCGTTTTTGGACATCAGGTTTGGACGCTAAATCCGTCAAAACGGCGTTGGGCAAGATTAAACCTGATGCGGCGACTCGCAATTTGTATTACGCAGGTTTGGCTCGCCAAAGGGCTGACTGGTTGTGGGGTATGAATTTAAGCCGTGCTTACACCGTTGCCTACGCCGATGGCAAAGGCAAAGAAGCGGTTTTATCGGTCGGTCGCATTCAAACACCGACTTTGGCGTTAATCGTCCGCCGTGATCAGGCGATTGCAGATTTTAAGCCGTATGAGCATTACGGCTTAACCATTGAATGCGAAAAAGACGATGGCAGTGGCGAAACTTTTTTGGCTCATTGGCAAATTCCTGAAAAGTTAAAAAATCAAGATGGTTTTTGTACCGATTTAGACTATGTCAAAAAACTTTCAGGCAGCCTGAACGATATTAAAACCACCATTACCGAAGCCAAATTAGAACACAAAAAAACACCGCCCCCCTTACCCTATTCCTTATCAGAATTGCAAAAGGAAGCATCACGCAAGTTTAATGTTGGAGCAGGTGATATTCTTAAAGCCGCACAGGCTTTGTATGAAAAGCATAAATTGACTTCATATCCACGCACGCCGTGTCAATATCTGCCAGTTTCACAACAAGGTGAAGTTGAAGCAGTTTTTGAAGCCTTACAAAGCATTGACCCAAGTTTATCGCCGATTTTGGCAAAGGCTGATCCAAAGCGTGAAAGCCGTGTGTGGAACGATACGCAAGTCAATAAACATTCGCATCATGCGATTATTCCCACCACCAATAAATCAGGCAACCTGACCACTTCCCGTGGAGAGGATTCTTTATCACCATTAGAACGCAAGGTGTATGACTTAATCCGTATGCGTTACATTGCCTGCTTTTATCCTGATTATGAATACGCATCGCAAACAGCGATTTTGCATATCAATGGCGAAATTTTTAAAGCCACAGGTCAAACGCCGCTCAAAATGGGCTGGAAAGTTTTATTTGGTAAAGACGAAGAAGACGAAAAAGACGACACCGTTCAAAGCCAAATGCCAGCCTTAAAAACAGGCGAAATGGTACTGATTGAAGACAAAGCCTATCGCATTGAAAAGAAAAGCACCACGCCGCCTGCCAAATTCACCGAAGCCACGCTGTTGGACGAAATGAAATCTTTATCCGATTTTTTCAAAACCGTCCAAGACGATGAAGCGAAAAAGGTGCTCAAAGCCACGCAAGGATTAGGCACAGAAGCCACTCGTGCCGCCGTGATTGAACGGCTGTATCAAGTAGGCTACATAGAAAAAGACAAGAAAAATCACAAACTTTCTGCCACCGCCAAAGGCAAAAAACTAATTGCCAAAGTGCCCAAAATCATTGCCGACCCCATCACTACGGCGAAATGGGAAACGGCATTAAGCCTGATTGAAGACGGCAAAATCACCTTGCAACAATTTATGGATTTGCAAGCCAAAACACTGACCCAATTGGTGAATGATGCGAAAGCACTGTCTCAATAGACTATACTTAAATGAAACGCTTAAAATCTGTCTTATTTAAGTCCATTTTAGGGGTTTTGAGACGCTATTCTCAAAAGGTCATAAAAGTTTATGATACAAAAATCATCTCAACATAGAAAAAGGTAAGTTATGAGAGTGGGATACATTCGAGTCAGTACGATTGCTCAAAATACTGAACGGCAGTTGGAGGGTGTTTTGGTGGAGAAGGTTTTTGTTGACCATGCGTCTGGGAAGTCTATGGAGCGTCCGAAGTTGCAGGAGTGTTTGTCTTTTGTGCGTGAGGGTGATGTTTTGGTGGTGCATTCTATGGATAGGCTTGCTCGCAATTTAATTGATTTGCGGCAGATGGTGGAAAATCTGAATAGCAAAGGTGTTGCGGTGGAGTTTGTGAAAGAAAATTTGATTTTCAACGGTCAGGATACGCCGATGAGTAAGTTATTGTTGTCTATGATGGGGGCGTTTGCAGAGTTTGAACGAGCGATTATTAAGGAACGACAATTAGAAGGAATTGAATTAGCCAAACAGCGAAATGCGTTTAAAGGTCGTCCGAAGCAGGTTTCTGATGAACAAATTTCTGAAATCAAACAGTTAATGCAGACAGGCGAAAGTAAGGAGAAAATCGCTAAACGCTTTGGAATTAGTAGGGCTACGCTGTATCGCTATGTGAAATAAAAAGGAAAAACTATGAGTTTTAAAGACTTAATTGTGAAATATCTTTTTACGTTCCATTTATAACTATATAGAAAGGAAATGGTAAATGTCTCGAAACGAATTTATGAAAGAATCCACAATTCTGCGAACGCTCACGCTGCCGTTTCGCAGTGTGAGAATACTGATTTTCGTGATTTTAATTCTATTCGGTTCAAGCATAGCCTTGCAAACCTATTTTCACACGCCCGATTTACTCGCCCAAGAACTTGCAGTAGCACAGAAAATCGGCACAACCCAGTCGATTTACAATCACAAAAATCAGCAACAAATCATCAAGCCACCTATGAATATCACAATTACACGCCACACGTACAACAGCTTATACTGGCTATTTTTCAAAGCGGCAAGGTTAGAAGAAGTATCCGCAAATAACCAGTTCTACGGCTATATACAACAATTTAACGGCAACCTGAAAATTATCTCAATGAGATTAGGCAATGTCGCAATCTATATTTTTTACGCCCTGTTTTTAAGCATAATCGCCCTAATAGACGGCTTAAACGCAAGAAAAATCCGCCAAGCCAATGCAGCCAGAGAATCGGCAAGCCTTTATCACAGAGCTAAATACCTACGCACAAGCATACTTTTTAGCACCATTTTTATCTACTTAACTCTACCAATTGCAATTAATCCACAATGGTTACTGATACCAGTTATAGCTATTGCCATATCAGTTTTTATGCAAGCAAAGTATTTGAAGAAATATCTATAAATTGGAGCAAATCGCCATGGAAACACAGAATTTACAAGAGGAAGGAATATTACACGCATACAGACAATGCAACGGCAATATCATTAACATGTGTGCAAATATCTTAACTGCATTAGCAGAAGAAAGGAGAAAGCAAATGCAACAAATACAACAACAGATAGAAAACAACAAACTTTATCTAGATGAAAAATTACAAGAAAAATTAACAGAAAGCATCAACAACCCAGTGCGTATTGCTATTGAAGTTTCACAAACAGAACAGTGCGTAGTAAGTGTTTCTTTTGAAAATAATTTTCAATAAGAATTTGACTTATTGCTGTTGATTATGTAAAAATT
>JAGCOT010000088.1 GCA_017645365.1 Neisseriaceae bacterium | reverse complement strand
TGCCATCATGGTATGAATAGACGCAATAAGATATTGTTTATTAAGGATTTTTTATCTTTAAAACAGAGTAAATAGCACCTTTTTTGTTACTTTAAAAGGTGCTACTCAAAAATAGCACCTTTTTTGTTACTTATGCCAAAAGGACGAAAAATTTTCGTCCTTTTTTGAATTCAGGAAACCTTTTCAGGATGCTTATTTGTTGAATGTTGCTGTATTTTTAAAATTACTTAATTTTTTTCAGGTTGCCCATGTATGAATAAAGGTGCTTCGGATAAATAACCCAATTCAACAAAAGCGTAAACCATCGCTAAAACAGCATCGTTCATAAATTGATTGTTTTCAATGTGAGAGAGTATTTCTGGAATGGGCATAAGATTAAGTGCAGAAACTTCACCATCTTGGTTTTCAGGAATAAAATTTTCAGGCAGCCTGACATTGTAAATATGCAAATATTCTCGATGTAAACCGCGATGAACAGGACGGACGCTCAAACAACAAGCACTTTCGTTTAAAGGTTTTAATAGATTTTCAGGGAGCCCTGCTTCTTCAAAACCTTCGCGAATCATGGCAGAGTGAATGGTTTCCCCTGATGCCACGCCACCGCCTGTTAAATTGTCCAAACGATTGGGATCAACTGGTTTATGCGGACTGCGTTTGCCAATCCAAAAATAATGTTCTCCGTTTTTTTCAATATAGCCATTGATGTGAATGGCATGACTGAGTAAGCCCAATGGACGAAAAGCCGACCGCTCTAATGCAAATAAAACATTACCTTGCTTGTCAATAACATCAAATTGTTCATCACGCCAACCGTCGTATAAACCTGCCGTATGCCAATTTTTTGCGGTACTTTCCAATAATTTACCTGTTTGTATCCAACTGTCGGCAAGAATGTTGATACCGCCTTGATATTCTTGTGCGTAAGGCGATAAATCTCGATAAATCAAATGAGCAAAAAATGTATTCACAAATCCTAAATGAATTTGGCGAATGTATAAAGGCGTGAACACTGAAAAATGATTGCCCAAGCGTTGTTTAAACGCTTGAACAATGATTTGTTGTTGTTGTAGAGTAAATGGCGTCATTTTTAAATTGACTCTTCTCTTTGATTAAGTTTATCTAATATTTCGCGTGCTCGTTCGTCATCTTCATTACGCAAAAGTGGAATGATTTTGGACTCCAACGAGGTGATATTGCTGGACAAAATCATTTCTTTAACTGCCAAAATATTGGATGGATGCATCGAAAAACGGCGTAAGCCAATCGCCAGTAACATACGCGTTAAATTGGGATTACCTGCAATTTCGCCACAAACACTCACAGGTTTATGCAAGCGTGTTGCAGTACGAATGATGTGCACCAAAAGTTTTAAAACGGCAGGGTGCGTGGGCTGATATAAATAAGCCACTGTTTCATCGTTGCGGTCTGTTGCCAAAGTATATTGAATTAAATCATTAGTACCCACTGAAATAAAATCAACTTGCTTCATTAAAGAACCCACCATCAATGCTGCTGCGGGGGTTTCGACCATAATGCCAATCGGCACATTTTCGGCAAAAACTTCATTGCGTTCTATTAACTGCTCTTTGGCAATTTGCAAGTGCGACAAACATTGTTTGATTTCTGCAATGGACGCAATCATAGGAAACATAATGCTGATATTGCCATGCACACCAGCACGCAACAAAGCACGCAACTGCGTACGGAACATTAAAGGTTCTGCCAAAGAAAAACGCACGCCTGTTAAACTTAATGCGGGATTGATGACTATTGATGATTCTGCTTTGCGTAATGCTTTATCCGCTCCCAAATCGGCAGTACGCATAATCACAGGTTTGCCTGCGGCTTTTTTGAGAATTTTGCTGTAATACTGATATTGTTCGTTTTCATCGGGGGGCGTATCACGATTCAAAAACAGAAATTCGCTACGAAACAAGCCTACACCATCTGCCATGTTTTTATTGGCAAGTGTGATGTCATCAACGGTTTCAATATTCGCTAAAATTTCAATTTCCACACCATCTTGTGTGATGGCTGATGTATTGCGTAATTTGTTTAAAGTGCGTTTTTTGGCTTTGTATTCTCGTGCCCTTTTTTGATATTCTTCTAAAATACGCTGATCAGGGTCAATAATCACCACACCATCAATGCCGTCAACAATCACCCATTCGTTTTCGTGAATGACTTCTAACGCATGATGCAGTGCAACAATGGACGGAATATCCAAACTACGCCCCAAAATTGCTGTATGGCTGGATGGTCCGCCAGAATCAGTCAGAAACGCGGCAATGCGGGCATCTTTAAAAGAAATAGCATCGGCAGGAGAAAAATCAGAAGCAATCAGAATGGTGTCATCAAACAAATCGACCTGAATTGAAGAAAAATCCATGCTATCGCCACGCAGATTTTTAAATACCCTTTCAATCACCTGCAAAATATCTGCTTTGCGTTCTCGAAGATATTCATCTTCAATCGTTTCAAACTGTGCAGATAATTTTTGCGATTGCAGATGCAAAGCCCACTCTGCATTGACATTTTCTTCTTTAATAATATCAATCGGATCGCTGGAAATGCTGTCGTCTAATAACAGCATCAAATGCAGTTGAATAAATACCCCTAATTCCGTTGGGCTTTTTGTTGGAAGGTTTTTATTGATTTGCTCTAATTGACGGCGTGTATTTTTAATGGCATTTTTAAATCGTTTGATTTCGTTATTTCGTTCTTCTTTGGTGGAAAGTTCATAATGCGGAATATCTCGCATACTTTGCGGCAATAAATGTGCACGCCCTAATGCAATGCCACCACCTACTGGAATGCCGTATAAAGCAATGGTCATATTTTTACGCCCCTTCGCCAAAATAGTCGTTAATCAGTGCCACCAATGCTTCCATAGCTTCGTTTTCGTCCTCGCCTGAAATTTCAATTTCAATGACTGCTCCTTGTGATGCGGCCAACATCAACAATCCCATAATGCTTTTGCCATTGATGCGTTTGCCACGCCGTGAAACCCAAATATCGCTTTGAAAAGAAGAGGCTGTTTGGGTGAATTTAGCGGAAGCCCGTGCATGCAAACCTAATTGATTGATAATGGTTACTTCGCGTTTTAGCATGGCTTTCCTTCAAACAATAAAATCCCTTCAATGGCAGATTTACGCACTTCTTTGGCAAACGCACTCAAATCAGAACGGTCGTGGGCGTATTGAACAGCCTTAACAAACATAGGAACATTCAAGCCTGTAATCAGGAAAATATTGCAATCTAAAAATTGCTGTGCTTGATTCGATGGCGTTGCACCAAAAACATCGGTCAAAATTAAAGTACCATCAGCATTTTCGATTTGATTGAGTTGTTCTTGAATACGAGTGGTCATTTGTTCAGGGGATTCATCATGACGAATGCTAAGAAAATGCACCCAATGAGGCAATTCATTAAAAAAATGCCGCGTTGCCATTTGATAAGCGGTATTCAATACTTCGTGCGTGATGACTACTAAATGAATCATAATGTAACCTATTGAAAATAAATGATTTCAGGCAGCCTGAAACAGGATCAAGTCATTGGTGTAGTTTAGGTTAATGATAGAAGTATTTGCAAGAATATGCAATGAACAGAATGAAATTAACCCAATAAAAACCCTGCAAACTGAAACTTCTACAAAAAATTTGAATAACAACCCAATAGACCAATAAAAACTTCCGTTGTTTTGAATGTATTTCTCATAATACAATTTCATCCAAACAGGCACGCTGAAAGAAACTACTGCAAAATTGCTATATGTGAGTGCAGTTCAAAGTTGCAGTAGCACAGAAAACAAATAACAGCGAAGCCAAAATGAAGACATAACAAATCACAACGAAGAAATTTGCCGCAAACAGCAGTTTTGCAATGGTTTCTGAAATCTTTTCAGTTTGCCTGAAACACTTTAAAATCTAAAAACCTTGATTAGGATTTCTGTATGTCTCAAATTACTTATGACGCTCTTACCAATGCCAAACAAGCATTGTCGCCTTTGTATGTGATTCATGGCGAAGAGGATTTGTTGCGTATTGAGGCGTTGGACGCTTTGCGACAACGCTCCAAAGAGCAAGGTTATTTAACGCGTGAAATACTAACGGTAGACAATCATTTTGATTGGTCTGAAATTTGGTCCTCACTCAACAGTATGGGTTTGTTTGCCGATAAAAAATTATTGGAAATTCATATTCCTTCTGGCAAGCCTGGTAAAGAGGGTGGTGCGGCGTTGTCTGAACTTCCGCAACATCTGAATGATGAGACTGTGGTGGTGATTTTTCTACCCAAGTTGGAAAGTGCTACACTCAAAACCAAATGGTTCAGTATTTTGACAGGTAATGCCAAAGTTTTGGACGCCAAAGCCATTACAACCGCTAATTTACCTGATTGGATTCGTTCTCGTTTGGCACAACATCAATTAAAAATCGAACCAGAAGCGTTGGATTTATTTGCTCAACGCGTAGAAGGCAATTTGTTAGCGGCACGACAAGAAATCGACAAACTGGCTTTAATTCATCCTCCCAAAACCGTTTTAACTTTAAAAGATACAGAAGAAGCCATTGCCAATGTGGCGAGATTCGATGTTTTTCAATTAGCTTCCAGTTGGATGAATGGCGACATCAACCGTTTGCAACATATTTTGGACGGGTTAGAAGCCGAAGGCAATGAACCCATTTTGTTGCTGTGGGCGGTCAGTGAAGATTTACGCACTCTGATTCGTCTGAAAGGAGCATTCAGTCAAGGTCAAACTGTTGCGAGTGTTCGCACTACTTTGCGTTTGTGGGGCGATAAACAAGTCATCATGCCCAAAGCGGCAAAACAATTAAGCGTTGCACAACTGATGCACGGCTTACAACAATGCTGTTTGGCAGATAAACAAATCAAAGGGGCGGCTGATGGCAACGCTTGGCAAACTGTTCGTGCTTTATTGATCGATTTAGCCAAAACATTTTCTGTATAAATAAAACAGGCAATCTGAAAGCATTTCCCATGCAGGGGTATTCCTCATGCAGGGGCATTTCCCATGCAGGGATAATATTCAATCAGCAGGCAGCCTGAAAAAGTTGAAAATATTTTCTCGCGTCATCAAAACAGTCTTATCAACTTTATGCTCGGTTATAATTGCCGTTTTTTCTTTTATTTCAGATACTGAACTTTAAAGATATGAATATCACTCAAAAAATTGCCGAAGAATTGACCGTTCACACACATCAAATTGAATCCGCCATCCGTTTGCTTGATGACGGTGCGACTGTTCCTTTTATTGCTCGTTATCGCAAAGAAGTTACAGGAGGATTGGACGATACGCAGCTGCGTTTTTTATCCGAGCGTTTGCAATATCTGCGTGAATTAGAAGAACGCAAGCAAACCATCATCAACACCATTGAAGAACAAGGCAAAATGACGGATGAATTGCGTTTAGCTATTGAAAATACAGACAATAAAACCGCTTTGGAAGATTTATATCTGCCTTACAAACCCAAACGCCGCACCAAAGCCCAAATGGCACGCGAAGCAGGTTTGGCGTCTTTAACTGAACTATTACACAGGCAGCCTGAAAACAATCCAGAAGTCGCTGCGGAAAAATATCTCAATGCAAAAGCAGGTTTTCCTGATGTCAAGAGCGTTTTGGAGGGGGCAAGGGCGATTTTGTTGGAACAATTTGCAGAAGATGCAGATTTAATTGGTTTTTTGCGTGAAAAACTGTGGCAAACCTCTCATTTGCAAAGTAGTGTCATTGAAGGCAAAGAAAACGATGGCATTAAATTTAAAGATTATTTTGACTATGACGAAGTGGTCAATAAAATGCCCAGCCATCGCATTTTGGCGGTTTTGCGTGGGCGACATGAAGGTTTTTTAAATCTTCATCTGACAGACCGCGAACAGAAGGTTTCTTCCAAAGAAAAAAGTTTTTTTGAACAAAGTATTGCGGAAAAATTTCATATTCAAGACATGGGGCGTCCCGCAGATGGATGGCTCAATGACTGCGTGCGTTTGGCATGGCGTGCCAAAATTTTTCCATCATTGGAATTGGACATTTTAAATCGTCTGAAAGAACAAGCCGATAAAGACGCCATCAGCGTTTTTGCCAAAAATCTGAAAGATTTACTCTTGGCCTCCCCCGCTGGGCGATTGGTAACCATTGGTTTAGATCCTGGTATTCGCACGGGCGTAAAAGTGGCAGTCGTTGATGATACTGGCAAATTATTGACCACAACGACCATTTATCCACATCCGCCGCGTCAAGATTGGCAAGGGGCATTGCAAACTTTGGAAACATTGGTAGAACAATATCAGGCAACTCTAATTTCTATTGGCAACGGTACGGCTTCGCGAGAAACGGAAAAATTAGCCAAAGAACTCAAAAACAGGCACCCTGAAAAAAATCTGCATATTTTGGTCGTCAGCGAAGCAGGGGCTTCGGTGTATTCTGCATCGGAATTGGCGGCACAAGAATTTCCTCAATTAGATGTTTCCTTGCGTGGTGCCGTTTCCATTGCACGCCGATTGCAAGACCCATTGGCAGAATTAGTAAAAATCGACCCCAAAGCCATTGGCGTTGGACAATATCAACACGATGTCAATCAAGTGCAATTAGCAAAAAGTTTGGACGCTGTGGTAGAAGATTGCGTTAATGCCGTTGGCGTTGATGTGAATACGGCCTCCGCCCCTTTATTAGCCAGAATTTCAGGCTTAAATCATACTTTGGCCAATCATATTGTGGCGTATCGCAATGAACATGGTGCATTCAGCAATCGTCAGCAACTGCTTAAAGTCCCGCGTTTAGGGGCAAAAACTTTTGAACAGGCGGCAGGATTCTTGCGTATTCAAAACGGTGATGAACCTTTGGACGCTTCTGCTGTTCATCCAGAAGCCTATCCGCTGGTCGCCAAAATGCTGAAAAATCATCTTTCAGGCAGCCTGAAAGCCCATGACATCATTGGCAATACTGAATTGATCGCCCAAATCAATCCACAAGATTATGTAGATCAAACCTTTGGTTTGCCTACGGTTTTGGATATTTTGAGCGAATTAGAAAAACCAGGTCGCGACCCACGCGGAGAATTTAAAACCGCCGATTTTGCAGAAGGGGTTGAAGATATTCAAGATTTAAAAATCGGCATGATTTTAGAAGGCGTTGTTTCTAATGTGGCGGATTTTGGTGCTTTTGTGAATATTGGCGTTCATCAAGATGGTTTGGTGCATATTTCTGCCATGTCTAACCGCTATGTGGCACACCCAAGAGACATTGTTAAAACAGGCGATGTTGTCAAAGTGAAAGTGATTGATGTGGACATTCGCCGCAATCGCATTGCATTGTCCATGTGTTTAGACGAAAAACCGCAAGTCAAACAAACCAACAAAAAGCACCAAACAACACACGCCAACACAGCAATGGCACAGGCTTTTGCACAATTAAAAGGATTGTCATAAATACCTGTAAAAACAATCATTCCATACGCAGAATGTGAGATGTGATAATGAAAACGAAATTGACGATATATCTTATAAACTCCGAATATCAAAATGAAGCAGATATGCTCAATAATGAAAAGCCAACAAGCAAACAGGAGATTGTAGGCGTTGGTAACTTATACTATCTTCATTCTAATATTTCAGAACCCAGTTGGCTCGATTCTTTTTTTGGGAATACTATTGATAAAAAACGGCATAAGTAACAAAAAAGGTGCTAAAAAACGCTGAACACCTTATCATTATTGCTTTTTAGGAAGGTCAAATACTTTGAACACAAAAAATGCTTTTTTTGCGGCTCTAAACGCACCAAAAAGAATGGAAAACAGAATGG
>JAGCOT010000087.1 GCA_017645365.1 Neisseriaceae bacterium | reverse complement strand
CCATTCTGTTTTCCATTCTTTTTGGTGCGTTTAGAGCCGCAAAAAAAGCATTTTTTGTGTTCAAAGTATTTGACCTTCCTAAAAAGCAATAATGATAAGGTGTTCAGCGTTTTTTAGCACCTTTTTTGTTACTTATGCCTCAATTTTTTGAAAATTTAATGCTTTTTATTGAATAACAATAGTTACTCATGATTGGAGCGATTGAATTGTTCGATTTTTTCAGGCTGCCTGAAAGATAAAGAAGAATATTCGATCTTATTTTGAATAAACAATAGAGTTAATTGGGTTTGGCAATATTTTTATTGACGATTTCATACAAAAAAGAAAATACGGCGGACAGTTGTTCAGCCTGCCTGCTGGGGTTGGATTGATTTTCATGTCCGCCGATATCTTCCATATATAAATACGATGTGGCTTGAATTTCTTGCAGTTTGGCGTGTAATTTAAGTGCGTGTGCGGGGGAAACTCGGTCATCATTCCAGTTGGCGGTAATCCAGATGGGGGGATAATGGATATTGCTTTGCAAGCGATTCAATGGCGATAAAGCTTTTAAGGCAGCCTGAAAAGGTTTTTTTTCAGGGTGCCCATATTCTTCAATCCAAGAATTCCCTGCCCCCATCAGATGAAATCGTTCCATATCGGACAAAGGCACTTCACAAACGGCTGCTGCAAATAAATCAGGTTGTTGTGCTATTGCCGCAGCAACAATAAAACCACCATTGCTTCCGCCTTGAAGAATAGTAGCATTTTTTGAAACTAAACAGCGTTGTTGTGCATCTTGGACGATGGCGAGTAAATCATCAATACTGCGTTGCTTATGTTCTCTTTGTGCTGCATGATGCCAATCAGGTCCTAATTCTCCCCCGCCACGCACATGAGCCAAAATAAAACTGTATCCATGATTGAGCCAAAATTGCGTCATGATTTCTTGATATTGCGGTGTGAGCGATACGCCAAATCCACCATAAACATGAATAATGGCAGGTGCGTTTTTTTGTGTTCCGCAATAAGAGTAAGGAATGCTTGTACCATCTGCTGAAACGGCGAAAAAAGTTTCTGTTTTTAAAGGCAAAGACGATAAAGAACACCTTTTTCGCATGACGGATAATTCGTTTAAATGTGCATCAAAACCGTATAGAACAGGGGCTTGATTCATGGATTCGCCAATTAGATAAAAAATATCTCCGCCGTAAGGCTGGTCGATGATTTCGATGGATTGGCAGGATAAATCAGGAGCGTTGCGTTCCATCCATTGTCCTTTATGATAATGCCAAAGTTTCAGGCAGCCTGAAACATGATTTAAATAGTGAATCAGCACAAAACGGCGTGAGGTTTCCACGCATTCGACACTTTGCTGATTTTCAGGAGAAAATAAAAGTACGCCTTGCTGCAACTGTCCTTTGGCGTATTTTACGGCGACAATACTTCCCGTTGGATAATGGGTGTGAGTACGATGCCAAGATTCACGCAAACGCAACAACAGATGTCCGCCTAAAAATCCACAAATTTCTGATTCTTTGGGAATGGGAATGGGGGTCATAGAACCATTTTCATGAATATGAAAATAACTTTCGCTAAAAAAACCGTGTCGAATAAGAGCAATGTCCAAATCTTTGCCTTGCGTATCTAAATAACGCCATGCTTCGATGGAAACATCTTCTTCTTCGCAAGAGAGAATAGGCTTTAAATCATCAAAATTTTCACCGCGTTTGAAAAGGTAAAGATGGCGTGGATAACCGCTTTGCGTGGTTTCAAAATCTGCCCAAGCAGGAGCAACAAAAACGCTATTGGCATCTTGGTAGGCAATATGATTTTTTCCCAAAGGAAAATGAAAACCGTTAGGGACAAGCGTACGGGTATTTAAATCAAATTCAATGGTATAAGCCGCATCGCTGCCTGCGGGCGATAATGACAAAAGCACTAAATGCGGTGCCGTTTCGCAGTGAACAATGCCTGTTAAATAAACATCATCGTGCAATAAATCATCAAAATCTGCTACGCTGAACAGAATCTTCCAATCAGGCAAGCCTGCACGATACCAAGGCGATTGTGCTACGCGATAAATGCCTTTGGGATATTGTTCATCCTGTAAAAAATGATACATTTGGTCGTGATGTTCTTCACACAATGGTAAATGTTCATAATCGCATAAAGCATTCAGAAAATTTTGCTTTAACGAAGATACATCAGGATTTTTAGCACGAATCCATTGCAAGGTTTTTTGATGTTCACTTGCAGCAAAGGCTTGGGTTTGTGCGGAAAGTTCTTCTAAATCTGGACGATACATCATTCAGGCAGCCTGAAAAAAAGACACATCATCGCACAATTTGCCACAGTACAAAACAATCTTTTAGTTTCGCATACGCTTTGTGCGGCTTAATTGCTTTATAAAAGATTATTCCCCCTTCACTGCGTTCAGGTCAAAATGACGAATGAAAAAAGTAGGTTTTGCAAAAGTTTCAGTTAGGTTTGCATGGGTTTTTGAAATATTTTTCTGTTTTCATGCTGTACAACAGGCAACCTGAAAGTATTTTCAATCTATAAAAAGGCAAGCTGAAATCTTTTCAGGCTGCCTTTTGGATTTATGACTTGTGATTTTTTTATTGCAATATTTTTAAAATGGCATTCAGTTTTCTATAAAATGGCACGATTTACTTTTTTATGGATTATTGATGTCATCATTTGCCAGTTATCACATTTATCGCCAGCAATTATTGGCAGAATACCCTGCCGACCAAATAGAAGATGTCTTGCCGCGTTTGCAAAATTTGCGTCATCGTCAAAAAGAATGGGCAACACTTTCTATGTCAAAACGCATGGAATTGTTGTCGCATTTGGGCGAGCGTTTGACCATGCAAAAAGATCTTTTGGCGGACATGATTTGCGAAGAAGTTGGGCGTTGTCGTGCCGAATGTGCGGCGGAAATTCAGAAATCTTTGGATTTAATCAAGTATTACACCCAAATTGCCCCCAATTTATTGGCACGCAAAAGCATTACCACACAGGCAACAGTCAGTGAAGTGGCTTTTGAACCTTTGGGCGTGATTTTGGCTGTGATGCCGTGGAATTATCCTGTATGGCAAATTCTGCGTTTTGCCATTCCTGCTTTATGTGCTGGCAATGCTTGTGTGGTAAAACCTGCCCCCTCTGTGGCACGCGTTAGCCATACTTTGAGGGATTTGATTGGCGATGCGTTGCCTTTTTTTCTTGCCTGTGTCGAACATCAGGATATTGAATGCTTGATTCAACATACCGATGCTTTGGCATTTACAGGTTCTACCAAAACAGGTTCTTATTTAGCATCATTGGCTGGAAAACATCTGAAAAAATGTGTGATGGAATTGGGCGGCAGCAATCCGTTTATTGTGATGGCAGATGCAGATATTCAGGCTGCCGCAAAAGATGCCTGTCGTGCGCGTTTTCGAGATGCTGGACAATCGTGTAACGCAGCAAAACGCATTATTGTTGTACCTGAAATTGCGGATGAATTTATTGCACAGTTTATCGAACATTGTCGAACTTTAAAAACAGGCGATCCCATGCACCCTGAAACCAGTTTGGCGTGTTTGCATTTGCCATCTGCGGCTTTAAGCATGCAAAATTTTGTTGATGATGCGATTTTTCAGGGTGCCCAATGTTTATTGGGTGGAAAAATTTTGTCGCAACATCAATACGCAGCAACGGTATTGGATCATGTTCCCTTAAATGCCAAAGTGGCAACAGAAGAAGTTTTTGGTCCTGTGGTAGCGATTTTTAGAGCACAAAATGCAGAAGATGCCATCAGAATTGCCAATCATACGCCGTATGGTTTGGGGGCTTCGATTTATACATCTGATTTACAGCAAGCCCATCAATGGGCAAGACAGTTGGAAGCGGGGAGTGTATTTATCAATCGACACACCAGCAGTGATTTGCGTATGCCTTTTGGTGGCGTGAAATCTTCTGGATTTGGACGAGAATTATCCGAATTTGGCTTATATGAATTTGTCAATATTAAATCGTATTGGCAGAAATAAAAAAGGCGGATTAAAAATCCGCCTTGTGAAAATTTTATAAACCTTTTGTTATAAACCTTCTTGTGCCATAGCTGTTTTGACTGCTGGGTCTTGCGACATTCTTTCACGCAAAGCACTTAAATTGGGGAAATCCGCCAAATCAATGCCCACGCCTTGACACCAACGCAAAATCACAAATAAATAAGCATCTGCCACACTGCGTTTGCCGACAAAATAATCTTTGCCTGCTAATGCTTTATTGGCAACGCCTAATAAACGCAAAATTTTCTCGCGTGCTTTGGCTTGCAAGTCAGCATGAGCGGATTCTTGGTCAATAAAGCGAGTAGGAGCAAAAATAGGCACAAACGCTTCATGTAAGTCAGAATTACAGAATGCTAACCAACGCATAGCATCGGCTTTAACTTGTGCATCTTGTCCCCCAAATAATTCTGCTTCTGGATGTTTTTCCGCCAAATAATACAAAATGGCAACATTTTGAGTGAGCGAAAAGGAACCGTCAGTCAAACAAGGCACAGAACCCAATGGGTTCAAAGCCAAATATTCTGGCGATTGCAACGCTTCACGAGCAACTGCTTCTGCTTCATAAGGTTGCCCAATCCATTCTAATGCGATGTGGTCTGCCAAAGAGCAAGCACCTGGAAGATAATACAATTTCATCAATAAATCTCCTTATTTGAGTTAATCTCGATTACAGGGTTTGTTATTTTAGCACATTCTTAAATAAACGCAAATCATTGTTGGTATTTGATTTATGAAAATGCTTTTCAGGCTGCCTGAAAATAAACTAATGTTTCAATGGCAAGCCTGTTTTGGGGTATAATCCATGTTGTTTAGCCAAACGATGCAGCAATTCATCAGTATTAATCCACATGAGAAACTCGCCCATTCAACTAATAAGTGCAACATTCTACCATTCAGCCCAAACTTCGTTAGGTGGTGATGCCGACTGAATTGCTTGGAGTAAGAAACAAGCCCACAAAATCCACGCCAAACATTTAATTTCACCAAACACGCCAAACCTAAACGCCACAATCGGCGGCTGGCAATGGGGTATGCGTTTAATGCAGGATATTTTGTTAGCGTGATTTTTTTCAGGCTGCCTGAAAGTTAAAAAATTCGATCTCCGTAGCAAGGATATTGCTACGCATTAACTTCCTTAATGCTCGCAATGACTGGCTTTTCAGTCAGCCTGAAAAATTCAGGATTGCTTTTTCGCACAATATTGAATGTGTTTGTATAAAATCCATTCGGTTATTAAAACAGCAATTAAAGAACTGGGTATCCAAACCCATATGCTATATGCAAATCTTTTGCTTAAATAAACGCCTAAAAACAAAGCGAATATAAAAGAAAATAACAAACGCCACTTAATTTTTTGCGTAGTAAATTCAAGTAATAAACGCATAATAAAAGTTGGAATAGCGGTGAAAATAGTAGCAAATATATAAGAAATAATAAGAAGACCATGAAAATCTTTTTCAGGTATTGCATTATCGACTGTTGAAAAAAGCCATATCAAAATACACATATCCCCAAACAATGGCACTAAAACTGTGCCGAGTATCATTCGAAACAGTTTTTGTGGCAGTGTAGGGATATATTGTTCTTTCATAAAAACAATTACAACGCCACTTTTAACACAGGCACTTTATCTAATTTTTCCCATGTAAAATCAGGTTCTTCGCGTCCGAAATGACCGTAGGCGGCAGTGTTGCGGTAAATTGGGCGTTGCAAGTCTAACATTTGAATAATGCCTTTGGGGCGTAGGTCAAAGTTTTCTCGCACTAATGCGATGAGGTCTTTTTCAGGCAGCCTGCCTGTGCCAAAAGTGTCAATCGCAATCGAAGTAGGTTCGGCAATGCCAATAGCATACGATACTTGAATTTGACAAGCAGTTGCCAAACCTGCTCCGACTATGTTTTTGGCAACATATCGTCCTGCATAAGCGGCTGACCTATCGACTTTGGTCGGGTCTTTGCCTGAAAACGCTCCGCCACCGTGCGGGGACGCTCCGCCATAGGTATCGACAATAATCTTGCGTCCAGTCAAACCGCAATCGCCTTGCGGCCCGCCAATCACAAAGCGTCCTGTGGGATTGATTAAATATTTTGTATCGCCCCGCAGCATTTCAGACGGCAAAACGGGTTTGATAATTTCTTCAATCACCGCTTCTTTCAGCGTTTCATACGCAATATCGGGTTCGTGTTGCGTGGATAAAACCACAGTGTCAATGCCTACGGGCTTACCTGTTTTATCGTCATAAATCACGGTAAGTTGGGCTTTTGCGTCTGGTCGCAACCACGGCAACCGTCCGTCTTTGCGTAATTCGCTTTGGCGTTGCATTAGACGGTGTGCATAGTAAATCGCAAAAGGCATCAGCGTAGGCGTTTCATCGCAGGCGTAGCCAAACATTAAGCCTTGATCGCCTGCCCCTTGATTTAAGTCTAAACCTTGTCCTTCATTCACACCCTGTGCAATGTCGGGCGATTGCTGGTCATAGCACACCATAACCGCACAACCGTCTGCGTCAAAACCCATTTCGGACGAGTTGTAACCGATTTTTTTAATGGTATCGCGTGCGGTTTTAATGTAATCTACTTTCGCTGTGGTGGTGATTTCGCCTGCAAGCAAGCACAAGCCCGTATTCACCAAAGTTTCCGCCGCCACGCGTGCGGTTGGGTCTTGGCTTAAAACTGCGTCTAAAATAGCGTCAGAAATCTGGTCTGCCACTTTGTCTGGATGTCCTTCGGAAACGGACTCCGATGTAAAAAGATATTCGCTCATAATGTTTCAAATTAAAGTTTGGCTTCGCCGAAATTACGGTTTGTTTGCTTAGCAAACCCTTTTATTTACTTCGTAAATAAAGATTTGATACTTCGTATCAAATAAACCTTATTTTCAGGCAGCCTGAAAAAGTTTAAACAAAAGGCGTTATTATAGATGATTTATGTGTTTTCAGGCTGCCTGAAATATTTGCCGTAGAACGGCAGATGATTTAAGGCAGGCTGAAAATGATGAAAAATCTAATCGTTTGTTGAAGGCAGCCTGAAAAATTTTGGCTTTCGCCGAACTTTGTTTCAGGTTGCCTGAATATAGGTTTTAGGCAAATAACCAAGGAAATTGTTGTTTGCGATTGTTTTCAAACGCTTTAATTTCTTCTGCGTGTTGCAAGGTTAAGCCGATTTCATCTAAACCATTGAGTAAGCAGTGTTTACGATGTTCGGTAATTTCAAAATGAAATGTTTCGCCTTGTGGCGTCGTTACGCTTTGATTCGCTAAATCAATAGTCAGTTGATAACCTTCGTTTTTTTCGACTTCTTGGAAAAGTTGTTCTACGGTATCTTCTGGAAGAATAATCGGTAACAAACCGTTTTTGTAGCAATTATTGAAGAAAATATCCGCAAAAGATGGGGCGATAATGGCTCGGAAGCCGTAATCATCCAAAGCCCAAGGGGCATGTTCGCGTGATGAACCACAGCCGAAATTTTTGCGTGTGAGCAAAATTTGTGCGTTTTGATAACGCGATTGATTCAGCGAAAAATCAGGATTTAAAGGGCGTTTACTGTTATCCATCCCCACTTCGCCTTTATCCAAATAACGCCATTCATCAAAGCAATTCACGCCAAAACCAGTGCGTTTAATCGATTTTAAAAATTGTTTAGGGATAATGGCATCAGTATCTACATTGGAGCGATCCAACGGTGCGACTGTTGCTGTGAGTGTGGTAAATGATTTCATGGCTGTTTCCAAGATTAAGATTTTAAAATAGCATATTCTACATGAAGTCCATAAAAAAATGCGATTTGAATGAAAGTTTTAATAGTAGAATATAACTGATTGAATTTTAAATACAATCGACATTAAAGAAACTCCTGCAAAACTGGCACCTGTGGCACATTTCTTCGTTGTGCGTTGCTCAAAAACTCGCCTAATTGTTATGTCTTCATTTTTTGTGCTACTACAACTTTGAACTGCACTCACATCTGCCAATTTTGCAGGGGTTTCTTAAAAGGGCATTTTGAAACTTTGCAAAATCTCAAGATGGGACAGGCAGGCTGAAAACATTTCAGACTGCCCTATTTAAGAGAATTTGACAATGTTTTGTTTTGCAACATCGTTTGATAATAAGGGATATGATTATGAACATTGAACGGACAACCTTTTCAGGGCATTTAGGCTTTGTACTGGCTGCCGCAGGCAGTGCTGTGGGTTTGGGAAACATTTGGCGTTTTCCTTATTTAGCAGCAAAAAATGGCGGTGGCTTATTTCTGTTTGTGTACATTTGCTTGGTGCTTACCTTTGGTTTTGCCTTGCTTTTAACCGAAGTGGCGATTGGTCGTAAAACACAACAAGGACCGCTTTCTGCTTACAAACGCATACATCCTAATTGGGCGTGGTTAGGGCTTTTAGCCACTATTATTCCTGCAATTATTCTGCCGTATTACAGTCTGATTGGTGGTTGGGTGGTGAAATATTTCACCGTGCTTGCCACAGGCAACCTGAATAATGCGACACAAGATGGCTTTTTTGGCGGATTTATTACCGCACAATGGTCTCCGATTATTTTCCACACGATTTTCTTTGCTGCTACGGCTGCGATTATTTATGCTGGGGTTAATAAAGGCATTGAACGCATTTCCAAAATTCTGATGCCGTTATTATTGCTGCTGGTATTGGGGATTGCGATTTACAGTTGTACGCTTGTCTTTACCGATGAAAATGGCGTAACCCGTACAGGCATGCAAGGTTTGGCAATTTATCTGATCCCTGATTTTACGGGCATGACTTTTGGTCGTTTATTGGGTGTGATTATGGATGCATTAGGACAACTGTTTTACAGTTTGAGCATTGCCATGGGGATTATGATTGCGTATGGTTCTTATTTGAAGAAAAGCGACAATCTACCTAAAAGCGTGAATCGCGTGCAAATTTTCGACACAGGTGTAGCGATTTTAGCGGGCATGATGGTGATTCCTGCGGTCTTTACCTTTATGGGTACAGAGGGTTTTGGGGCAGGTCCTGGTTTAATGTTTGTTTCATTGCCGAAAGTATTTCAAGCGATGGGCAGTGTTACAGGCACTGTGATTGGCGTATTGTTTTTTGCGATGGTATTTTTTGCCGCACTCACCAGCTGTATTTCCATTTTAGAAGCAATCGTTTCCAGTTTGATGGACGAATTTAAATGGACACGCAAAAAAGCCACTGTAATAGGTTCGATTTACGGTTGGTTATTGGGTATTTTTGTGGCTTTGGGTTATAACCTATTGTATTTTGAATACAAATTGCCCAATGGTTCCACCGCACAAATTTTGGACATTTTCGACTATGTTTCCAACAACATCATGATGCCAGTGTTGGCACTCTTGACTTGCGTTTTAATTGGTTGGATAGTCAAACCAGGAACCGTGATTGAAGAAGCAGAAGCAGGAGGAGTGCGTTTTGCACGACGCGGTTTGTATGTATTTTTAATCCGCTTTGTTTGTCCAGTTTTATTGGCACTGGTTTTCTTAAAAGCATTTGGATTATTTGCATAAATTATCAATAAACTTTCAGGCTGCCTGAAATTTCAGGCAGCCTGAATACTTTGTATCATTAGAATATTCAAAATTAAAACACACCTAATCTGTTAGAAATCATCGCATTGTTGGCATGGTGGATTGTGAATGAACCCCTACGAACTTCACAAATGCTGTTTTGCCATTTAATCCTTTGTATGGCTTACTGTTATAAAAGTGGATAAATCAAACCACTTCTTTTTTCCTGTGTTCGTCATCAACAAATTCTATTTTAGCGTCGCAGACGCTCGCAGAAACTAAAATTTTTGGAATCAAGCAAAAAGAGTGTTGAGAAAGTATAATGGCATTGACCGTAAATCTTTCCCGCTTTTTCTGAAAGAATGTGAGTTTAGATTTAACTGCGGAACACCAAAACAGCAACTCAAAACCCTGCGAAATTGGTGTGATGTTTAATAAAATTTGGGGCTAATCTACATCAGCCCCCTGTTCTATATTATTTTCCCATGATGGATTTCAGTTTTCTAATAGGACAAGTCATAAACCTTCCAGCTCGCCATGAGTTGGAATTTTCCATGTCTTTAATCCGTTTTTGCAAGTTGGCAACCTGAAAACTATCCTGTACGGAAACCTTGTTCTCTCCCTGTTTGATGCTGTGCGAACTTTTTCCCACATTGCTTACTTGGGTAACTGCCTGAATCCCTTTTTTTTCTTGTGTTTTTTTGTAATCTTCAAAAAATTGTTCAGGATTATTTTTAATGGCTTGCAATGTTTTCCATTCACCACTGCTTAAAACATTTTTGTCAATTTCACCCAAAAGTTCAGCCTGCCTGAGTTCTTTGGAACAATCTTTAATGTATTGTTCTGCCATTTCAGAGTCGATGCGTGTTAGGGTGAAATTGTAATTGTGAATCCTTTTAAGTGTATGAACATACTTAATTTCGTCCCAAAGTTTTGGATAGCGTTGTGAAATGAGATTTTTTAAGTATTTGTACTCTTCGTTCATCGCATACACTTTGTCTTTCGCCTTGACTGATGAGTTGGGATTGTCTCGACGATTCATATAGTATGGACGGTCAACAAACATGGCTCGCTCTGCCAATAAGAATGTTTGAAACCAAAAGCCATTGTCCTGAAATGATGCACCTGGTGTTTCATTGTGGCGAATTTGATTGGAATTGATAAAATCTCGTTTATAAATGCCACTCCATGTGTTCATAATAAAACGAAAAGATTCTTTTTCGTCCATAGGCTTGATAACTTTGTTATAAAACCCCTTATTCTTGGCAAGATGATTGTAAACACAGTGCAAATCACCATTATCTTCTGTAGAAAAACGATAAAAATCTGCCTTCACAAAATCAAGATTATGGGTTTGGGCAATTTCATATAAATCTTCATACATCACATAACTGATGTAATCATCAGGTTCCACAATGCCAATATATTCCCCTGTGGCAACTTCCAATCCTTTGTTCATCGCTTTACCATAACCACCATTGAGACCGGCGGTAATCACAACAATTCTGGAATCTCGATTAGCGTATTCTTGAATAATCTCTAATGAACGGTCGGTTGAACCATCATTCACACAAATAATTTCAATATCTTGCAATGTTTGGCGTGTAACACTATCTAAACATTGATGTAGATAGGGCTCAACATTGTATGTTGGAATAATTACTGAAACTTTACTCATTTCTTACCTTCCATGAGTTTTGCTTCCAAATTGGAAATCTTTGAAGAAATATAGGCGACAATACCCGCTTTATCTGTTGTACCCAACTGTTTTTCCAGTTGATAAATACGCGTCATAGCAAAATGCTCGAGACTTTGTTGACTGACTTCTTTAAGTTTACGATAAGCAAGTTTGTCATAAAAATAGCCTTCACTGTGGGTAATAATTTGAAGTTCTTCTAACCAAGACTCATGCAATGCTTGATATAAAAGACTATGAGCATCACCCTTTAAACTATTTAAATTCCACAAAACAAGATGAGCACAATAGTTAACAAAATCCTTCTCAAAATGAGACCAAATTTTGTTTTTTCTCATAAAAGAACGCAACTCTACCAAGGCATACAGAAAGTTATTCCACGATTTTTCACGAGTTACAGATAATGTATTACCTGCGTTAACTCGATGATGAACCAATACATCATCAATGGTAGAAATGCGTTCTGCCTTCAACATGGCTGCACAACAAAAAAATAAATCATTAGTGGTGCGTAAATCTTGAAATTTAAGATTTAAATTGTCTATAAAGGATTTTTTATACAACTTATCCCAAGACCACCAAACGAATGTGTTGAAAAATTCTTGCTTAACATCTTTCGCCGTGAAAGGCTGATGATTGGGAAGCAATTTTTCTTTAATCGTCCAGCGACATTCTGTGATTTCTTTGGTATTAGAATCCATGCGATCAGAACGACAAACAGTTACATCACAATTGTATTTCTGTGCTTCTGCATAAAGTTTTTCCAACATATTGGGAAGATAAATATCATCTGCATCAAGAAAGATAAGATATTCACTATCAGCAGACACAAATTGCATGCTGTGATTTCTTGCAACCCCAGCAAATTGATTCTCTTGTTGATAAACCTTTATTTTTTTATGCTTTCTAGCATAAAAATTGAGAATCTCATAAGTGCGGTCAGTAGAACCATCATCAACGACAATAATCTCAAAATCTTGAAATGTTTGAGCAAGAAGACTATCCATACTCTCGCTAATATAATCTTCGCAATTGTATGCAGGAATAATAATGGAAATTGTTGGAGTACTCATTTTTAATTGTTACCAAAAATATCTCTTGTAAATACTTTGTCCTTGACCGCAAGCAAATCATCATGCCAACGGTTAGAAACCACTACATCTGAAACTTCAAAAAAGCGATGGACATCTCGAATAACTTCACAACCATAGAAAGTGTCTTCTTGATACTGTGGCTCATAAACCACCACCGTAACCCCTGCTTCACACAATCTACGAGAAATACCTTGTATAGATGATGCTCGGAAATTATCTGAACCCGTTTTCATAATCAGACGATAAATACCTACGGTTTTGGGTTTCTTTTGAAGAATTTGCTCCGTAATAAAATCTTTGCGAATCTGATTGGCTTTTACAATGCCTGTAATCATACTTTGCGGTATATCGTGATAATTGGCAAGAAGTTGCTTGGTGTCTTTCGGTAAACAATAACCACCGTAACCAAACGAGGGATTACAATAGTTTTTACCAATTCTTGGATCCGAAGTAACACCATCAATAATGTCTTGCGAATTAAGTCCTTTGGATAATGCGTATGAATCTAATTCATTAAAATAAGCCACCCTCATGGCTAAATAAGTGTTGGCAAACAGTTTAATGCTTTCCGCTTCTGTGGGATCTACAAAAAGTACGGGAACATCTTTATCAATCGCTGCATTAACAAGCAGTTGTGCAAAAACTTGTGCTCTTTCGCTTTTCTCACCAATCACAATGCGTGAAGGATGCAAGTTATCATAAAAAGCCCTTCCCTCACGCAAAAATTCTGGAACAAAAATAACATTGTTATAGCCTTGTTGTTGCAAACCTTCCATAAAACCAACTGGAATGGTTGAGCGAACAATAACCAAAGCATTGGGATTGATTTGTGTTACTTGTTTTAAGACAGTTTCAACTGATGATGTATTAAAAAAGTTTGTTTTTTTATCATAATCAGTTGGCGTAGCAATAATGACATAATCTGCATTTTGTGCCGCAGCGGATAAATCTTGCGTTGCCGTTAAATGAAAATCTTCGTTAGCAAAGAATGCCTCTATTTCTGAATCCTTAATGGGCGATTGTTTTTGATTGATTTGTTCAATTTTTGAGGCAACGACATCTACCACCACCACTTGATGTTGTCTTGCCAGCAAACAGGCATTTGATAAACCAACATAACCTGCTCCAATAACACAAATTTTCATAATTTACCTCAACAAAAAAGCCCTTAAAATCTTCGCTGGAACGATAGGGTTTAGATGCAGTGTGCGGTGTGCATTGCCCATCATTTTAAAATCAATGGCTTTGTAAACGCGAATCATTAAGGGAAGCAACCTAAATTTTTCAATATATCGATAACGCAACTTGAATGCTAATGCATCCAAAAAATTTTTCGCCATTCTAAAATGCAAAATGGAATATTCATGTTGCTTGGATAAATTCAAAACGGACAGTACACCTGTTAAATGGTCTTTCAGATTTTCATGGTTCCAAGCGACTTTTTTATGCCCTTTTCGATAGATATACACACAATCTTTGATGGTGTAAAACTTGGGATTTGTCGCCATCACCCTTGCAAGCCATTCGCAATCTTGAAATCGCCGTAAATTCGCAAATCGCAGTTGGTGCTGATCCAAAAAACTTTTGCGATAAACATACCGATAAAAGCCACCAACATATTGATAATCCACAAAATCAGCCCATTGTTCGTTCAAAAAATATTGATTCGGAACATAACTGACTACTGCTTTTCTCTGTTGGTCCCAGCGTTGTAGAGAACCGCCACAAACAGGAGCGTCTTCTTTACGAGCTGTTTCAATGAGTTTATGCAGCGTATCTTCTGATGGATAAAAATCATCAGCATCCATAAAAGCAATGTATTCACCGCGTGCTAAATCAATTCCCTGATTTCGCAATACTGCGGAATAAACCCTTTCAGGGTGCTGAATGACAATCACTCGGTCGTCCTGCTTTTGAAATTGCTTTGCCAATGAAAGAGATTCATCAGTTGAACAATCGTCTAACAAAAGCACTTCCATTCGAACGCCTTGCTGTGAAAGAACGCTATTGACGCATTCTTCCAACCAAAGGGACGCATTGTACACAGGAATGACGACACTGACATCTATCATAATGATTTCTATTTTTCAGGCTGCCTGAAAAACAGGCAACCTGAAAACCTCGATTAAATTTTTAAGATCCGCTCTCCGCGACCGATGCCAGCAGCACCTGTACGAACGGTTTCTAAAATATTATCGCGAACATTATCTAAAAATGAATCCAATTTTTCAGATGTGCCTGTTAATTCGACAATACAGGTTTTTTCTGTAATATCAACAACATGCCCACGATAAATATCCACCAAACGCATGACTTCTTCTCGCGTTTTACCAATCGCACGAATTTTGACTAACATCAATTCTCGTTCAACAAAACGACTGTGATTTAAATCAATCACTTTCACCACTTCAATCAATTTATTCAACTGTTTGGTGATTTGTTCTATCGTTTCATCGTTGCCACGCGTTTCAATAGTGAGGCGTGAAAGCGTTTGGTCTTCGGTAGGAGCAACTGAAAGTGCGTCAATGTTATAACCACGAGCGGAAAATAAACCCACAACACGCGATAATGCACCTGCTTCATTTTCCATCAATAAAGAAAGAATATGTTTCATTACGGCACACTCCTTTTGTCGTAGTTACGGGCATTGACATCATTCACAGCGGAATCTGCCGCTGTTTCTCGCATATGCGGTGGCAAAAGCATTTCATTTAAACCTTTGCCATTACCTACCATTGGGAAGACATTTTGTTTGCGATCGGTAATAAAATCCATAAAGACTAAACGGTCTTTTAAGGCTATCGCTTCTTTTAAAGCCCCTTCAACATCAGAGGTTTTCTCAATTCGCATGCCCACATGATGATAACTTTCTGCAAGTTTGACAAAATCAGGCAAAGAATCCATATACGATTCTGAATAACGGTCGGCATAATAAAATTCTTGCCATTGACGCACCATGCCTAAATAACCATTGTTCAAATTGATGATTTTGACTGGAATGCGTGATTGATAGCAAGTGCCCAATTCTTGAATATTCATTTGAATAGAGCCTTCGCCCGTAATGCAGAATACATCTTCATCTGGGCGTGCCAATTTAACACCCATTGCATAGGGCAAGCCCACTCCCATAGTACCTAAACCACCGCTGTTAAACCATTGGCGACTTTTGGTAAATGGATAATATTGTGCGGCAAACATTTGATGTTGCCCCACATCTGATGTGATTAACGCTTCATTATTGGTGAGTTTTGCCAGTGTTTGCACGACATATTGTGGTTTGATGATTTCTTCATCATTCTCAAACCATAAGGATTGTTTTTCTCGCCAACATTCAATATCTTGCCACCATTTGTTGAGATTTTGCTCGTTTGTTGTTAAAGATTGCTCTTTCCATTGAGTAATCATTTGTGTCAAAACGGTTTTGACATCGCCAACAATCGGTACATCCACTTTAACTCGTTTGGCAATGGTTGATGGGTCAATATCAATATGAATGATTTTCTTCGGCGTTGCCAAGAATTTTTCAGGGACAGAAATCACACGGTCATCAAAGCGTGCCCCCAAAGTTAAAACTAAATCAGCATTTTGCATGGTTAAATTGGCTTCATATGTGCCATGCATACCAACCATGCCGACAAATTGTCGATTATCCGCAGGGAAAGCACCTAATCCCATTAGAGTAGAAACACAAGGAGCACCTGTTAAATGAACGATTTCACGCAATTCTTCCGCAGCGTTGCCCAAAACCACTCCGCCACCAAAATAAACCACAGGACGCTTGGCGGCGGCAAGCATTTGTACTGCTTTTTTAATCTGCCCAACATGACCGTGCAAAACGGGCTGATATGAACGAATTTCAGGTTCTTGTTGGGGATAACAAAATTTGCTGGTGGCTTGGGTAACATCTTTGGCAATATCAATCACCACAGGACCAGGACGACCAGAAGCAGCAATATAAAACGCTTTTTTAATGGTATCAGCCAGTTGATTGACATCGGTTACTAAAAAATTATGTTTCACGCAAGGACGCGTAACGCCAACAGTATCCACTTCTTGGAAAGCATCAGAACCAATGGCAGAAGTGCCCACTTGACCTGTAATCACCACAATGGGAACAGAATCAGAATAAGCAGTGGCAATGCCTGTAACTGCATTGGTCGCACCAGGACCAGAGGTTACCAAAGCAACGCCCACTTTACCAGAAGCACGAGCATAAGCATCTGCCGCATGGACTGCTGCTTGCTCATGACGAACTAAAATGTGGCGAAACGCTTTGATTTTAAAAATGGCATCGTAAATTTCAAGTACGGAGCCGCCAGGATAACCGAAAACAAACTCAACGCCTTCGGCTTTAAGACTTTGCACGACAATTTGTGCACCAGATATTTGCATAAAAAACCTTTCTGACATCGGAAAAACAGTTTTTTCAAATGGTGTATTTCAAAAATCGCCTGTTATGATTTTGTTAGCGTTTGTTTCATCAAGCAACAAATCCAATCAAAATCACAACCATTCAAAATAGCGACGCATTAAAAATAAAACTGCTTTTAAAGATGTCGCAAGCTGACAGACTGACTATTTCAAGCACGAAAATGCCGTGTATTGGCATTTTGGCGGGCAACGAATTTAGGATACGCGCTTCGCCAAAAGATGGTCGAATACTTAAAATCATCAACATATGTCAGGTTGTTGATTTAAGAAAATTGCACATTATAAAAAATAATGAAATCAATAGCAATGTTTAAGCAAATAGGCACCCTGAAAAGGATTTGAAAGATTTCAGCCTGCCTGTTGATATAAAAGCCTGCATGGGAAATGCTTTCAGGTTGCCTATTCAAATAAACAGGCAACCTGAAATATTTTCAGCCTGCCTGTTCATACAAAAAAATGCTTTCAGCCTGCCTGTTCAAACAAGCAGGCAAGCTGAAATATTTTTAACCCTGCATGGAAAATGCTTTCAGCCTGCCTGTTCATACAAAAAACCTGTATGCAAAATATTTTCAGGTTGCCTGAAATAAAATTAGGGGCTGTATTAGATTAGCCCAAAAAATTGTTAAATTCCACACCATTTTCGCAATGTTTTGAGTTGCTGTTTTGGTGTCCCATAGTTAAATCTAAACTCACATTCTTTCAAGAAAAGTGGGAAAGATTTGCGGT
>JAGCOT010000086.1 GCA_017645365.1 Neisseriaceae bacterium | reverse complement strand
CATTGACCGCAAATCTTTCCCACTTTTCTTGAAAGAATGTGAGTTTAGATTTAACTATGGGACACCAAGACAGCAACTCAAAACCTTGCGAAAATGGTGTGGAATTTAACAATTTTTTGGGCTAATCTAATACAGCCCCATGATTTTTTACAATAATCATTATTTTCAGGCAGCCTGAAAACGAAAAACCACTTATTTGAATAAGTGGTTTTTTATTTTAATTCAAATGCTTATACAAACGAGAAAGACATTGTAATGTGTCCGCCTAATTGTTCGGAAATATTCACGAGTGCGTCTATGGAAAATTTGTCGATTTTTCCTGTAAGTAAATCGTTCATTCTCGGTTGTGTCAAACCACATTTTTGAGCGGCGATGCGTTGCGTCCAGCGATGTTTTTTGATGATTTGCGTAATTTCGCTCATCAATTCAGCACGAATGCGTAAATTTGCAGCTTCTTGTGGCGTGTCCGAGATTGCGTCCCACACGCTTTTTACTTGAATTTGTTGCATGATTTGCCTTCCTTTCTTGATGAAATAAGCCATTGATAGCGTTGTTTGGCAATGTCTATATCGCTTTGAGCCGTTTTTTGCGTCTTCTTTTGAAATGCGTGCAGAACATAAACCGCTTCAACAAATTTGGCGACATACATCACACGAAACGCACCGTTTTCATCTTTAACACGAACTTTATTCACACCTTGCCCAACTGTCTTAAACGGCTTTTAACTTCGCCTAATGGCTCGTAGAAATTTCGGCTCGATTACTTCGTAATCCTTTTACTCATTTCAATCGTAAAAGATTTTACTTTGTAAAATGAGCCTTATTTTCATCAACGGCTCGACCGCCATTTTGAATAAGGTGCAAAGAATAACCTAACTCGTTTTTAACACTCGGCGGAAAATTGCGTAGTTCATCTAACGAATTGCCCAAAAATATTAAATCTTTCATCATGGCAAAAGTTTATATCAAAATTGATATAAACTCAATCTTCGTTATAGAAAATGGCGAAAAAGCATATTTCAAGTTGCCTAACTTGCAACATCAATTATAATTTTGGTCAATCTACATCAGCCAAAAAAATCGCCCATAGATTTTTTGTTTATAATGAAAACAACAGTTAGCAAACTTTCCCAACACTTTCAGGCAGCCTGAATATGAATACCCTACACATCAACCAACGCCCGATTGGCAACAATCACGCCCCATACATCATTGCCGAAATGTCCGCCAATCACAATGGCAGCATAGAAAACGCCTTTCGCATTATTGACGAAGCCCAAAAAGCAGGGGCAGATGCCGTTAAAATTCAAACCTACACCGCCGACACCATCACGCTCAATTCGCGGCAGCCTGAATTTATGATTAAAGGCGGTTTATGGGACGGACAATCGCTGTATGAACTCTATCAAAAAGCCTACACCCCTTGGGAATGGCACGCTCCAATGTTTGAATACGCACGCAACAAAAACATCACCATTTTCAGTTCTCCCTTTGACTTTACCGCCGTTGATTTACTGGAAAAACTCAACGCCCCTGCCTATAAAATCGCATCGTTTGAAGCGATTGACTTGCCCTTAATTCGCTATGTCGCCCAAACAGGCAAGCCAATGATTATTTCCACAGGAATGGCAGACGAAAACGAAATCGCCGAAGCCATTCACACCGCACGCGACAACGGTTGTCAACAATTAGTCGTCTTGCATTGCGTCAGCGGCTACCCTGCCCCAGCGTCCGATTACAACTTACGCACCCTGCCTGATATGGCAAACCGCTTTAATACATTAGTCGGCTTATCCGATCACACATTAGACAACGCCACCGCCATCGCCAGCGTGGTTTTAGGGGCGTGCGTGATTGAAAAACACTTCACATTAGACCGCAGTCGCGGCGGACCAGACGACAGTTTCTCATTAGAACCGCCCGAACTCACCGCTCTATGTCGCGACACCAAAACCGCTTGGCAAGCATTAGGAAAAGTGGAATACGCCCTAAAATCCAGTGAACAAGGCAATATCCAATTTCGCCGCTCACTGTATTTCGTCAAAGAGATGAAAGCAGGCGATGTAATAGACGAAACCTGTATACGCAGCGTCCGCCCCGGCTACGGCTTGCCGCCAAAATTTTATGATGCGTTGTTGGGGAAAAAAGTTACCCAAGATATTGCTTTACATACGCCAACTTCTTGGGAAGTGATTGAAAAATAAGCATTTCCCATGCAGGGGGCATTTTCCACCATGCAGGAGCATTTCCCATGCTGGGAATAACAGGCAGCCTGAAAGCCATTCTGTCATTGCGAACCAACAAATATTCGTTAGCGATTTTGCCACTTACGAATGTGTCGCCCAGAGCATTAGCGAAGGGGCTAACGAAGTTTTTGTAGCAATCTCCCAACTACGGAGAACGAACGAATAAATACAGGCAGCCTGAAAATAGTATATTCAACCAATCTGTGGCAATATACACACATTGAAATGTCCATCAAATTTTTATGCAAAAATTGATTAATCTTTCGCTGCGTATGATTTCAACCGCAGCCAAATTTGTGCTGATTGTTTTGATTACCAAAAACATCGGTCAAAAAGCACTGGGGGAATACGGCTTGTTTTTTAGCACGATTACCATTGCTTTTTATTTTATGGGCATGGATTTTTATGTTTTCAACACCAGAGAACTGATTGCCCATCCTGAAAAAGAAAAACGAGCCATTCTCATTCGCGACCAATTTATCTTTTATCTTTTTACTTATGCAATCGTATTGCCATCGCTGCTTTTGGTTTTCTTTCTTGATATTATTGATTTTCACTATTTGCTGCTGTTTTATTTGGTTTTGATTACAGAACATTTATCACAAGAATTGTATCGTTTATTCATCACCCTTTCCCATCAAACATGGGCAACGCTGCTGTTGTTTATCCGAAGTGCTTCTTGGATTTATGTTTTAGCATTATTGTCAATTTTAGGATTTGAGCAAGTCCATCAGTTAAAAATCATTTATGCCAGTTGGTTTTTAGGCGGTTTGTTGTGCATCATCATCAGCATGATTTATTTGATCAAAAGCCATCGCGTGCACAACTTTTACGGAAAAATCAATTTCGCTTGGATGAAGCAAGGGTTAATGGTCAGCCTGCCTTTTTTTATCGGCACGATTGCTTATAAAGTGGTGGAGTTTTCCAATCGTTACATCATCAATTTCTTTATGAGTAAAGAAGATGTGGGGATTTTTACCTTTTTTTCTAACATTGCCAATTCTTTGCAAACCATTGTGTTTACTTTGGTCATCATGATGTACTATCCCAAAGTGATTGATGCTTATCAAAAAAATGAACACACCGATGCGTTAATCAAAAATTTTACCAAAGAAACCATAGTGTATTCATTGGCAGGAATGATTGCCATCGGTATACTCATCTATCCCCTTTTAGGCTTTTTGAATAAGGCGGAATTCTTTGAACAACTGCCCATTTTTTGGATTTTATTGTTTTCTGCTTTATTCATGAACTTATCGTTTGTACCGCATTATCAACTGTTTGCACTCAAACAAGACCTTTTAATTCGCAATATTACGCTGATGGTGGCGGTGTTGAATGTGGTACTCACCTGTCTATTGGTCTTTTGGATGGGGCTTTATGGGGCTGCCATGGCGATGTTGATTTCGTGTTTGGCGATGTACCTTTTAAAACAAAAACATTTATCCGCAAGCAAATAACATGAATATTTTTTACGAAGAATCAGGACAATTTAAGGTTGCCACTATTGTTCAAAAAAACGACACTACCTATCAAGTGGATACTTTGGGCGGCAAGCGTGCCAAAATTAAATCCAATCATGTTTTTTTTGAGTTTGATGCTGATGGAAACGAGTTTTTACAGCAAGCACAATCCATGTCAGATGAAATGGATACCGATTTATTATGGTCGGTATGCGATGAACAAGAATGGTCAGCAGTCGATTTGGCAAATGAATATTTTGGTCATCAGCCCTCTTTATTAGAGCAAGCCGCAACTTTAATGGCAGTGTATGCCGCTCCGATGTATTTTTACAAAAAAAATAAAGGCATTTTTAAGGCTGCCCCAGAAGAAACACTGAAACAAGCACTGGCTGCCATCGAACGCAAAAAAGCACAGGAAGAACAAATCAATCTGTGGATTGAAGAATTATCTGCTTTCAGGCTGCCTGAAAATATTCAAAAAGATTTGCCCTCTATTTTGCATCGCCCTGACAAACAATCTTTGACTTACAAAGCATTTACCAAAGCCTGCGACATGCTAAAACTATCGCCATTGGCATTGGCTCGCCAAACAGGCGGGGTGAAGTCTACCGCACAATATTTATACGATGGTTTTGTCATCAATCATTTTCCCAAAGGAATTGATTTTCCTGATATTGCGGTAAATGTCCCCGACTTGCCCAAAGCCGAAAATATTCAAGCTTTCTCGATTGACGATGCTTCCACCACTGAAATTGACGATGCGATTTCTGTAACCCATCAGGCAGGCGGAAAAACACAAGTGGGCATTCATATTGCCATTCCTGCGATTGCTCTCAACGATGCGATTGCCGCCGTTATTCAGCAAAGACAAAGCACGGTTTATTTTCCCACTGGGAAAATCACCATGCTCCCTGAAAACTGGATTAAGGCGTTTAGTTTGGACGAAGGCTATTATCGCCCCTGCATGAGTATTTATTTTGAGGTTGATGATGATGGTTGTTACCGTTTGTCATCACAACGCATCGAGCAGGTGATGATTCAAAACAATTTGCGTATTCAAAATATTGAACCGTATTTTAATCGTCAAACGGGCACGGAATCTGACGAAGAACAATTTGCCCATCACCATGACATGCGTTGGTTGTATCGCTTTGCCATTCAACTACAAAAACAACGAGAACGCTATTTGGAAGATGCTCCTGTGCGTTATGAATACATGATTGAAGTATCAGACGAGCAAACTGTCGCCATTCGTTTGCGTGAAAGAGATGCTCCGATTGATACTGTGGTCAGCGAAATGATGATTTTGGCCAACAGTTCGTGGGCAAAATTTTTGCACGAAAATCAATCGTTGGCGATTTATCGCGGACAAAGTGCTGTGGGCAAAGTGCGTATGAGTACGCAGGCTGAAAAACACGAAGGCATGAATGTAGAACATTACGCTTGGCTGACTTCGCCTTTACGCCGTGCGGTGGATTTTATCAATCAACGCCAGTTGATTTCTCTGTTGGACCATCAATACACGCCATATTTTCCAACTGACGAAAAAAATCAAATGTACGCCACCTTGCGTGATTTCGATTTGGCTCATACTGCTTATAATGAATTTCAGCAAAATATGGAACGCTATTGGAGTGTGGTGTACATTCAGCAACAAAAAATCACTGAACTTCCCGCGGTCTTTTTGAAAGGCGATTTGGTGCGTTTGGAAGGTGTACCCATGACTTCGCGTGCCAGCGGTATTCCTATCGACCTTTTGCCCAAAACCAAAATTCGTGTACAAATTAAAGAATCCCAAGCAGATGAATCGTATGTTCATTTAGCCTACTTGGGCGTAGTGGCACCCTGAAAGCACTTCCCGTGCAGGGGGCACTTCCCGTACGAGTGATGGGCATTCCCCATAAGAAAGTTTCAGGTTGCCTGAAATAAAAATCGTAAGGTGTGCATCAAAAGCCCTCCGTGATAGATAAAACCTTTTCAGGCTGCCTGAAACCAAGTTGAACCAGTGAAATGAAAAACTTTTGAATGGATTTTCCATGAAATTTCTGCCATTTTTTTGTTTGGGTGTAGTGGCATCTTTTGCATTTCCTTATGATGCCGCCCATGCTATGGCTTTGTGGATTTTGTGCTTGATTTTATCGCTGTTGTCGTATCGTTATTTCCCTAAAATGCTGTGGATTATGGCTTTATTATTAGGGCTTTTTTATGGTTTTGACCGCACGCAAAACGCTATTTCTCATCGTTTATCGGCGGAAAATTCAGGACAATTTGTTGATTTATCCATTCGCGTCATCTCTCCGCCACAAAAAACCGACATCAACACGCGTTTTGATGCACTGGTTTTAGAAAATTCTTTACCGCAAAAAATACACACCATTCGTTTAGTCGATTACCAACAACGCGAGTGGACTTTGGGCAGTCAATGGAAAATTTCTGCACGCATCAATGCCCCCATCGGCATGGTCAATCATGCTGGTTTTAATACCGAAGCATGGGCATTGTCCAATGGTTTAGATGCCATAGGCAGTGTGCGAAAAGAGCGTTTCAGGCTGCCTGAAAAACATTTTGTCTCCATTGATTTTTTACGCGAAAAAATCGACCAGCGAATTTCTCGAGCAGGACAAAATTATCCGCGTGGTGCCGCATTGGTTTCGGCACTTACCGTAGGCATGAATCATCATCTTTCGCAAGACGATTGGACGCATTTTCGCCATTTGGGTTTAACGCATGTGGTAAGTATTTCAGGCTTGCACATCACCATGTTTGCTTTATTGGTGGGTATGTTGGCTTTGGCTTATTTTCGTTTGGCAGCAAAAATAGAAAAACTGCCTATGCCGAATCATCCCAAAAAAATCATTTTAATTTTGGGTTTGTGTGCCGCTTTGATTTATTCATTGATAACGGGTTTTTCCGTACCCACTCAACGCAGTTTATTGATGCTCCTGATTGCTGGTTTGGCGGTAATTGGCAAACGCTATTGGACGATGTGGCAAATTTGGTTTGTCGCATTGACTGTGGTTTTGCTGTATGACCCACTATCTGTTTTAAGCATTGGTTTTTGGTTATCTTTTGGCTTGGTTGGGGCATTATTATGGTTTTCGGGCAGCCTGAAAAACGACCATCGTCCTTACGCCAAATTAAAAATGACACTTGCTGCACAAGTGGCAGTCAGCGTTGCTTCTGTTTTGCCTTTAAGTTTGTTTTTTCATGCTTTGCCCATTATTTCGCCTGTGGTCAATATCATCGGCGTCCCATGGTTTTCACTGGTGATTACGCCCATCAGTTTGCTTGCCCTACTCTTGCCGTTTGATTGGGGGCTGACATTCGCTTCCTGTTTGGCAGAATACACACTGTATGGCATGGATGCCTTGCAAAATCTATCATTCATGATTTACACCCCACAAGTGTCTTGGGTGTGGATTGTTTTAGGATTGCTTGCCACACTCATTCTTCTATCGCCACGAGTATTGGGGATGTATTCTTGGGCATTGATTGTTTTAAGTGTTTTGGTGTTGTATCAACCTTTCAGGCTGCCTGAAAATCATTTAAAAGCAACGGTTTACGATGTCGGACAAGGCTTGTCCGTACTTTTGCAAACCAAGCATCATCAACTTTTATTTGATACTGGAAAAAAAGGGGCGGAAATGAATCTTATTCCCGCCTTGCACGCCGATGGTATTTTTCGTTTGGACGCATTGGTTTTATCGCATGGCGATGAAGACCATGACGGTGCAGTTAAAGAAATTCAACAAGTTTTTCCCATCAAACAAACATGGGCAGGGGCTGTGTCGGATTACGATTTTCCTGTCAATCATTGTCAAGCAGGAAAATCTTGGACTTGGGACGGTGTCTATTTTGAATGGCTGACGCCATTTAATCCATCAGACGATGTTGAATCCAACGACAGAAGTTGCGTTTTGCACGCGGTGGCAGGGGATTATGCGATATTGATTACAGGCGATTTAAGCCACAAAGGCGAAATTGCTTTAATTCAACAACATCAAGACGATTTATACTCGCAAGTTTTGATTTTGGGACATCACGGCAGTAAAACTTCTTCTTTACCACGCTTTTTGGCAACTGTTCTACCCACGCACGCAGTGGTTTCTGCTGGATTTTCCAACAGTTTTTCACACCCTGCCCCTACCATTGTGCGTTGGTTAAATGAGCACCAAATCCAAATATGGAGAACCGACCAACAAGGCATGCTTTCTTTTGAATTGGGAAAACAACTAAACGCCCAAAAAGGCATTCGCTATCAACCTTATTGGCAACAAAAACCGTTAAAACCGTAGATTCATGATGTATCAAATAATTCATTAATTTAAATATATCAAAAAATTATTGACATCAAAATATAGATAATGTATGATAATAAGTAATATCATTCAGTAGTGATATTAATAGGTTTTAGGTTTGCTAAAACTAATCAATAATTCAGCTTAAGGATTTACAATAATGTACAAAAACCAAAGATTAATTTTTAAGAAAATAGGTGCCATAAAGCACAAATTCGAAGATAATAAATATGTTGCACAATCACTAATTGCTCTTACTATAATTATATTGCTATCACTTACGCTATCAATATATCTATTATTAGACAATGATATCAAATCAATAATTTATTTTATTTTTGCAATTTTTTTACTCTTTTTATCCCCAAAGGTTATACAAAATGATTTAAAAAGAGGGGCAAGAGAGAGGAAAATGTTTGGAAATCTCTTGATTAATCTTGACGCAACTGATAATAATTTATTCAAAATAGTAATTTATATTTATAACATTACTGTTTTAATATCAATCATATTCGTTTTCATTGCACCAGCAATTGCGATATACTACTTCAATTTCCATGAGAATGAAATTAGTAAGAATACTGCTCATTGGGGACAATTTGGAGATTATGTCGGCGGGGTTGTTGGCACAATACTTGCTCTTTTGGCGTTTCTCGCAACATTGTACATAATTTATCAACAAGGGAAACAAATCAATATAGATAAAAATCTAGGGGCTGTATTAGATTAGCAGTTATGATAGACTGCAAAAATGAAGATAACACATTGTAAATTAAAGAAATCTGTACAGAAGAAACTGCTTGAATTTTTTGTATTAGAAGTTACAGCAAGAAGTGCAGCCGATATTTT
>JAGCOT010000085.1 GCA_017645365.1 Neisseriaceae bacterium | reverse complement strand
GTCTTTTGAATAGGCAGCCTGAAAATAAGTTTCAGGTTGCCTATTGTTTAAAAAGAAACAGGCAGCCTGAAACTTTGTAAATGGTTTTCAGCTTGCCTGTTTTTAATAAGGCAGGCTGAAAAGCCTGTCTTTTGAATAGGCAGCCTGAAAATAAGTTTCAGGTTGCCTATTGTTTAAAAAGAAACAGGTAGCCTGAAATTTTGTAAATGGTTTTCAGCTTGCCTGTTTTTAATAAGGCAGGCTAAAAAGCCTGTCTTTTGAATAGGCAGCCTGAAAACAAGTTTCAGGTTGCCTATTGTTTAAAAAGAAACAGGCAGCCTGAAATTTTGTAAATGGTTTTCAGCTGGCCTATTTTTTTCAATAAGGCAGGCTGAAAAGTGCGAGTTTCTTTATTCAACAGGCAGGCTGAAAAATTTTGTTTCAGGCTGCTTTTTTTGAATGGAAAAACTGAATAAAAATATTCAGTTTGATTGTTGCTCTAACAAATGTCCTAATTCTTCTGTGGAAGGTAAATCGGATAAACTGTTTAAGCGAAAATCTTGTAAGAAAATGTTACTGGTTGCCCATAATGCAGGTTTGCCTGGTGAGTCTTTATAAGCAACCACTTCAATCCAGCCACGATCGCTTAATGTTTGCATGATGGTGGAAGAAACTTGAATACCACGAATGTCTTCAATTTGACCACGCGTAACAGGTTGATGGTAGGCGATAATCGCCAAAGTTTCCAATACGGCACGAGAATATTTGGGTTTTTTTTCTTCGTATAAATGCGGAATTTTTTGTACCACCTCATCATCAACGGAAAACCGCCAGCCTTGTACAGTTTGTTCTAAATGAAGAGCACGATTTTGCCACCGCAGTTGAAGTTGCTCCATGATATCGTTGAAAGCATCTTGCGGAAGTTCTGGTGAAATTAATCGCCGCAAAGTTTTGTCGGGCATAGCGTCTGATGCGGTCAATAATGCAGCTTCGATGATGTATTCTGGATTCATGAGTGTTTCTCTTTTTTGGCTTGTTCACGCTGCCGTTTTTTTTCGGCTTCAATGGCTTGTGCGGATTTTAACCATTGAGACCATTCTTCTGGGGTTTCCAAAGTAATTCTCCCCAAAAGACCCGAACGAAAATCTTGTAAAACCAATTCTGATGCTTTTTGATAATCAATGCGACCGCCTGAAATCAAAGCACCACGCTTGCGTGCGATTTGTTCCAAACAAACATCGTCATGCATGTGTTCATCAAAATCAGAAAGTTGATAGCGTTGGGCAAGCAGAGTAGGGTAGTGCATTTTCAGATAATGAATCAGATACAAAACAATATCCTCTTCATCCAAAGCGTTGCGACCAACTGAACCGCCGATTGCCAAATTATAGCCACTTTCGGGGACAATAATTTTTTGCCACAGCATGCCTGGTGTGTCGTACAACCAAAAATCGTCTGCCAAAATCAAGCGTTGTTCTGCTTTGGTGATGCCTGGTTCATTGCCTGTTTTGGCGGATTTTTTGCCGATTAAAGTGTTGATTAAAGTGGATTTTCCCACATTAGGGACACCGCAAATCATCACTCGCAAAGGTTTATCCATACCACCACGATGGGGGACTAATTGCCGACAGGCACGAATAATACTGGCTTTAATGTTTTTATCATGAGCAGATAAAGCAATCGCATCGGTTTTTTGCTGTTGCTTGAAAAAGCCAATCCATTCTTGGGTGAGATTTTCATCGGCAAGGTCAGATTTATTGAGAATTTTTAATTGTGTTTTGCCCGCAGAAGTTTTGGCTAATAAAGGACTGATGCAGGACGCTGGGAAGCGTGCATCGGTCATTTCGATCACGACATCAATCTGATTCATGCGTTCGGCGATGGCTTTTTTCGCCTTATTCATGTGTCCTGGAAACCATTGAATACTCATCATTCAATTACCTGTAAAAAAAGTTTATGTATTTCAGCCTGCATGGGAAATGCCCGCCCCTGCATGGGAAATGCCCGCCCCTGCATGGGAAATGCTATTTTTCCCACCACGCTTGAGAAATATATTCGCCTTGCAAGGGAAAAATTTCACCGATTTTAGGCGTGATGATTTGCATGGGATTGGATTGTTTTTGCACAATTTTTTTCAAATCTTTCATTGGGGCATCCCAAGCGTGATAGGAAATTTTGTACTTGGAATTATGAATGGGCATCAATACGGCGGCATTTAAATCCAAGGCAGCCTGAAAAGTTTGTTCAGGAAACATATGAATTTCACGCCAGCCTGCATCGTATTGACCGTTTTCCAAAAACGCCAAATCAATTTTTTGATAGCGTTTGCCAATGGCTTTGAAATGGGCACCATAACCGCTGTCGCCACCGATATAAATTTTCCGTTTGCCGTCATGCAAAAGATACGATGCCCATAAGGCTTTGTTTTTATTCGTCATGCCACGCCCAGAAAAATGGCGAGTGGTGAGTACATCGATTTTAAAATCATCGTCAATAACGATTTCATCTTCCCAATCCACTTGGGTGATTTTGTCTTGATGAATGCCGTAATGATGCAAGTATTTGCCTACCCCCAAAGGAGCAATGGCACGATGAATATTTTTATGACGAGCCATTTTTTGAATGGTTTTTTTGCCTAAATGGTCGTAATGGTCGTGGGTAATCAGCAATAAATCGATCTCTTGTGGCAGGTCTTGAATGGCAAAAACATCAGTTCCATTAAAAGGAGTGTTGATCCAAGAAATAGGCGAAGCGGCTTCGTTTTCAAGCAAAGGGTCAATTAAAATTGTTTTGCCATTCAAACGCAACAAAAGGGAAGAATGTCCTAACCAAACAACGCAATCTTCTGTGGGTAAGTTTTTCAGGCTGCCTGAAACCACTGGAATGCGTTGAGGTTTATCGGGATTGAAAAATAATTCGTACATAATGCGAAAAGCAGATCGTTTTTGTTGATCGCCTTTTGCTACCGAAAATAATTGCGTGGTGTTTTCGATGTTTTTAGCTTTGCCAGTTTGAGGGTCAAAATTAGGGGAATGGGCAATTCTTTCTTGTGTATCGGGAAGTTCGCGAATGAACCAGCCTTCTGTTTCGGAGAAAATATACACAACGGTCAAAGCAATGACCAATAATAAATAAGCAATAATTCGTATCATGAATTTGAAAAAATTTAAAAGAGAAGAAGTGTTGGCTTCTTCTCTTTGTGATTAAAGTAAAAATTAGGGCATTAACATTCCGCCATTGACATGAATGGTTTGACCTGTGATGTAATCTGCACCGTCTGATGCCAAGAATAATACGGCGTCTGCAATGTTTTGTGGATTACCCAAACGACCCAAAGCAATATTGCGAACCAAAGATTCCCTATCATTTTCAGGCAGGGCACGCGTCATATCGGTATCAATAAAACCAGGTGCAACGCAATTTACGGTAATATTGCGACTGCCCACTTCGCGTGCCATAGATTTGGAAAAACCAATAATTGCGGCTTTGGCTGCGGCATAGTTGACTTGACCTGCATTGCCCATCACGCCTACTACGGATGAAATATTGATGATGCGACCAAAACGAGCTTTCATCATGCCACGCAAGGCGGATTTGGAAGCACGATAAACGGATTTTAAGTTGATTTGCATGATTTCATCCCATTCTTCATCCTTCATACGCATCAATAAATTATCACGCGTAATGCCTGCATTATTGACTAAAATAGCAATCGCACCGTGTTGTTTTTCGATATCCGCAATTAGATTTTCAATACCATCAGCATCAGCGACATTCAAAATACGACCTTCGCCGCCAAAATTTTTCAAGCGTTCACTAATAGCGTTGGCTGAATTTTCCGAAGTGGCGGTACCAATCACTTTGGCACCGTGTTCTGCCAAAGTTGTGGCAATCGCCGCACCAATGCCACGAGAAGCCCCAGTTACCAAAGCCAATTTACCTGTTAAATCTAAATTCATTGTCGCAATCCTTTAAATCAATAGCAAAACATAGATGATACATGAATTTTTAACTTATTTAAGCATATAAGGTCAATTTTTGGCATAATACGCAAGATTTTTTATCGGAAGATATTGAATGAGCCTATCGAATCCACGCCATGAAAAAATCGTTTCTCTGATTCGAGAAAACGGATTTATGTCGATTGATGAACTTGCTAAATTATTGGATGTTACGCCACAAACCATTCGCCGAGATATTACTCAATTAAGCGAAGATAAAATTTTACGGCGTTATCATGGTGGTGCCACTTTGGATGCCAATTTAGAAAACGAAGATTATTTCTATCGTAAAAATAAACTCCAAAGCGAAAAGGCACACATTGCCGACATGATTACCGAGCATATTCCTGATAATTCTTCCATGTTTTTATCGATTGGCACCAGTGTAGAAGCGGTTGCCAAAGCCTTGACGCAAAAACGCAAAAATCTGTGCATCATCACCAACAATATTCATGTTGCTTCTATTGTTTCAGTGCGTCCTGATTACACCATTATGGTAACTTCTGGTGTTGTGCGTCCGAATGATGGCGGTATTACAGGCGTTGCGACTTTGGAATTCATCAATCAATTTAAAGTGGATTACGCTATTATTGGCGTAGCAGCGGTTGAAACCGATGGTTCTTTATTGGATTTTGATTACAAAGAAGTGTGCGTGATGCAAGCGATGGTTGAGAATGCACGCTTAAAATATTTGGTGGTTGATCACAGTAAATTTGGTCGAAATGCTTTGGTGCGTTTGGGGCATATTTCTGATTTTAATGCGGTATTTACAGATCACGCTCCTACGGATTCCTTACGCAACCGTATGGAAGCCGCCAGTGTCCGCTGTTTTTTGGCAGAGCGTTCTCTTAAAGAGTCTTTGTAATTTAAAGAATAAAGGCATCCTGAAAAGTTTTCAGCCTGCCTTTAATGAAACAGGCAGGCTGAAACAGTACGATCAATCTTTTCAGGCTGTTTAGGAATGTTATCTTCTCATATTCTTCAACTTTTGTTTCAGGAGTCATAAAATGAACGAAATGCTTTCCAATCAAGGGGATTATATCCCTTATGACTTGCGTACTCGTGCTTTGCAGGTTGATCCTGTTTTGGATGTTTATTGGCAGGAATATTTAGTGGATTTATTCCGCACAATGCCCCAAAAATATCAAAAAAATGTTTATCAACAAATCTTAATTCCGAAAAATATTGTGTACAATAAAGAAGCACAAACCTTTGATTATAAAGGAAAAAATGTAGTCGGGGGGGGTGGCTGCCATTAAAGACAACACGAGCAACTCCAAAATGCAATTATTCGGTACTCGCTTAACCGAATATTTACAGGTTTTAGAAAAAAGCGATAGCGTTCTTCAAATAGCAGAAATTTTAGAAAACGCCATCACTCAAATTAAAGATTTCGATGTGGGACGCGATTTAAAATTGCAAACCATCAAATATAAAGCACTTCAAGATTTTTCCTATCAGGCTGCACAAATCGTCCGCAGTAAAAAAAGCAATTTCACCATTCCTGATAATAAACGCCGCATCAATGTGGAAATTTGCAAAGTATTCATCAACGAGGTTTATCTTAAACAGCAGTTGTTAGGATACAGTTTTCGTAACCTTTCCAATCGTCAGTTGGGCGAATTTTCATATCCCATTATCAAGGATTTTTTGAGGAAAGAACAACGCATTCGCAAATTGCACATTGTGCAAACTTCGCGTTTTTTATTTGCGATTGCTCCCAGTTTAGAACAAAGCCAGAATCCTTATCGAGTACGCCGTTTTTTGGAAGAAAGCAAACTATTTTCCGCAGACAGTTGGATTTTTAATGGTTCATTTATTGAGTTTCGCCGTTTGGAAACAGAAAAAAGACCAGAAATAGTGCGGAGTATGGAAGACCAACTGCGTCATCACATCGACCACATCGTTTCTGTGGAATCGGGGATTTCCCCCATTTTGATTGAGTTCTTTGAAAAGTTAGAAGATTATTATTACGAACAACTGATGCCCGCGTTGTTTATGCCCATTTCCGTAGACGAAGAATTGAATACGGCAATCACCAACCATTTGAAAGTGCATGAAGATGAGTTGAATAAGCATGTTCTTAATCCACTCAAACAGACATTATCTCGCTTGCTGCACACGGATGATGAGTGTAATTATGCTTTTATTGCCACACAACAACTGTTTGCATTGATTATCAATGTATTTTCCAGTTTCCAATCACTGCCACTGATTATAGGTAATAAAGTGGCACAAAGGTTTTATGAACGATTGATTGCGTATTCGGTATTTTTGAGCAAACGCCGCAGCGATATTTTTGTCAAACAAATGGAACAAACTTCCGTCTGGGAGCATGAAAAAACCGAGCAAATGAAAGAAGGCTTCAAACAGTGTTGTGATTTGATTCGTGATGTTTTCCCACAATATTACGATTTGCAACAAGAGGTGGCAACATTAAAAAGAAAAATAGAAGCACCAGAAACTTTCTTTTCTAAATTGCTTAAAAGGAAAGATACTTTGGAACAAAAACTGTACGAAACCGAACGCCAAGCGAGTCGAATATCGTATTCAACACATCAAGAACTGTGTGCTTTGTCCGATAAAAACCAACAATCTATTGTGGATTTGGATTTTGATGCCCAAGTGATGGATATTGAACAAAAACGCCGCTTCGCTTTTCCTGATGGTGAAAACGGTTTGACTAAATTGCCTAAATTGCTTGTTTTTTCAGGCTTTGTCGGCGATTTTGATCTGCCTCAAATTGCGGAACAAATCATACCAGACACGGTGCTTAAAGTTCAGAAAGAGAGATCGTAAACGCCAGTAAAGCCCCTGCAAAACGAGTAGATGTGAGATGAGTTCAAAGTTTTATGGCATACATCACAAAGGTTGAGGCGAGATGTCGGCTGTAAGCCCAACGAAATATGCCACATATGCCAGTTTTGCAGGAGGTTTCGTAAATTTCAGGTTGCCTTTTATTATATAGGCAGCCTGAAAAGATACGGTTTTTAGATCCACTTTAATTACACAAGCAGCCTGAAAAGATACGATTTTCAGTTTGCCCTAATTACATAGGTAGCCTGAAAAGATACGGTTTTCAGCTTGCCTTTCATTATTATAGGCAGGCTGAAAACTTGCGAATATTGAACATACGCATTTTTACACATCATTATTGCGGTATAATACGCCGTTTTATTTTGTTTTCAGTAGCATCATGTCTTTAACTGTCGTTGGGCTTAATCATGCCACTGCCCCTGTGGCAGTGCGGGAAAAATTGGCGTTTCCTGCCGATGTGCTTTCCAAAGCCTTGCATCACCTATCTCAACGCGTTGATGAATCGTTGATTTTGTCTACTTGCAATCGCACAGAAATTTATGCAGTAGGGCAGCCTGAAAGCGTGATTTCTTGGTTGTCTGATTTTCATCAGATGGCAGAAAAAGACATTACGCCTTATCTGTATATTCACACAGATTTACAAGCGGCACGTCATGCCTTTCGTGTTTCTTGTGGTTTGGACTCTATGGTTTTGGGAGAACCTCAAATTTTGGGTCAAATGAAAGACGCCGTGCGTGTCGCTCAAACTTCCAATACCTTAAATGCTACTTTAAATATGCTGTTTCAGCGAACACTTTCGGTTGCCAAAGATGTGCGAACCCATAGTGCGGTTGGGGAGCAATCGGTTTCGATGGCATCTGCATCTGTCAAATTGGCAGAACGCATTTTCCCCAAGATTCAAGATTTGAATATTTTGTTTATTGGGGCAGGCGAAATGATTGAATTAGTCGCCACTTATTTTGCTGCTAAAAATCCTCGCCGTATGACAGTCGCCAATCGTACCCTTGCTCGTGCTGAACAGTTAATTCAACAATTTTCAGGCAACCTGAATGCGGTTTTATTGTCTGCATTGCCTGATATTATTCATGAATACGATGTTGTGGTTTCTTCCACTGCCAGCCAACTGCCTTTGGTAGGCAAAGGTGTGATTGAAACTGCATTAAAACGCCGCCGCAATAATCCAATGTTTTTATTGGATTTAGCCGTACCGCGTGATATTGAACCGCAAGTAGGCGATTTGGAAAGTGCTTTCCTGTATACGGTTGATGATATGACCGATATTGTCAATACAGGTAAAGAATCTCGCCAAAAAGCCGCCGCTTTGGCTGAATCCATGATTGAAGAGCATTTGTGTGAATTTGCCACATGGCAAGAATCTCGCATGATTGTGCCTTTGATTTGTCAATTAAGAAATCAGGCAGACCAAGACAGGCAATATGTTTTGAAAAACGCCTTACACCGCTTGCGTGCGGGGGATAGCCCAGAATCTGTTTTAGAGCGTTTGTCGGTGCAACTGACCAATAAATTGATGCACGCACCTACAAAGGCTTTAAATCCAACAGGCAAAACGCCTGACCGTCATTTATTGTGTGCGGTGCGTCAAATTTATCATTTAGATGATGATGTCCAATAGATATCAATCTTCGTTGTGCATAAAATAAAACCCCCTTGTTATTACAAGGGGGTTGTTGATATTACTCTAAACCATATTCAGCCAAAATATTGCGAATTTTTTGTCGCAAAATTTCGTCTTGTTTTTGTGCTTGCAAGCGTGGTTTGAGTTGCTCAAAAGAAGGTAATCCGCCTTTTTTCTTGCGTGCATCAGCAACTTTAACCAAAACATAGGCACCCTGAAAAACGATGGGGACACTGGAAATTTTGCCTTTATCCATGCTGTCGACTTCTTGTGCCAATTCAGGCGGAAGCATTTGAGTGCTGATGAATTCATCAGGCGTTTCAGGCTGCTCGGGAAGTGATTTCACTAAATCAGCAAAACTCATGCCTTTGCGTAATTTTTCCAAACCTTGTTTGGCATCTGCTTCGGATGAAAACACCGCCATTTGTACTTTAACTTCACGACCTAAACGCTCGTACAAAGAACGCATATCGCTTTCGCTCACTGCAATGGTTTTACGCAAATGGTCTACATATTGATTGGCGTAAAATTGGGCTTCCAAGTTTTTCAACTGATTTTGCACGGAAGGATTTTTGTCCAAACCTGCTTTTAAGGCGTGGTTTTTAATGACTTCTGCCTTTTGCAATTCTTTGATGACTTGTTGACGCATTTCTGCACGAGCTTCTTCTGGAATAGCTGCCCCATGCACTTGCCCTGAAAATTGTTCCATTGCCGCATCAATGCGTGCTTCATCAATTTTAGGGGCTTCTGCCGCAACGGCAAACCATGCAATGCCTGTTAATGCAATGGCAATAAGTGTTTTTTTCATAATCAATGTCCTTTATGGATTCACTTGAATTTTGGCTTTTTTCATCAAATCAGCGATATTTTTTTGAATACGCTCATCTTGAAGTTGTGCTTTTAAATTATCTTTCATGGTTTCATACGCTGGAATTTGTGCATCGCGTTTATCATGCACCATGAAAACGACTGAAAGACCATTTCCAACCATAGGTTGTTGGGTGTATTGTCCTTTATTTAAATTTTTGATAACGGCGTACAGTTGTGGTGCTGCAACTTCCATGTCTTTTAAATTCACAAAGCCGTTGATGCCTTTATTTTTCTTGGCAACTTCGTCAATAGAATATTTTTGCACCAAATCCAAAAATGAAGCACCAGAACGCAATTCGCTTAAAACCGCCTGCATATCGGTATCATTTTGGGTAACGATTTCTGCCAACTGAACTTCTTGTGTACCTTTGTATGCTTTGGTGATTTCTTTGTACAAAGCTTTGGTTTCTTTGTCGGTTACAGGTTTATTTTTCAAAACATAATCTGCATAAGCCTGTTCTAATAAATTTTCTTTGAAAACGGCGAAATCACGCTCAAAAGTAGGTTTTTTATTTTCCCCCAAACGCTCCGCATCTGCAGTGGCTTGGGCGATGATGTTTTTGTATGCTGCACTTTCGTCTAATTTCAGGCGGCGTGCTTCGTTATTGACCACAGTACGCACCACCATGCGTTGCAATAAGCTTTGACGCAGTTGCGGAGAATCTGGAATTTGTCCTTTGCTGGCAGCTGTAATGGTTTTCACGGTTTCGTCAACCACTGCACTGTCAATGGCAACACCATCAACAGTTGCCAAAGTTTTTCCGAATGATACAGAAGTCAATGTTGCTAAAAGTAATGCCAATAAGGTTTTTTTCATAATATTTCCTTCAATTTAAAAAGTGTTGAACAATGTTTCAGGCTGCCTTGCTTTCTTGTAGCGTTTGTGTTTTCAAACGGACGGCGTGAATGGTATCGGGAATTAAATTTTGCAAAGCCTGCAAAATCAAACGCTGGCGTTGTACTCGATTTTTCCCTAAAAATACATCGCCCACTGCTTCAATGTAAAAATGCCGACCATCTGCCAAATGTCCTTGATGATACTGGCTTTCGTCAGTAATGTTTAATGATGTCAGCGATAATGGTTCAAGCAAAGCACGAATTTGTTCTTCTAACGACATGATGATTCTTTCGGTAGAAATTTTGCCATATATACAACTTGCCCAATAATAAAGGCAATCATCAAGCCCATAGCCCCAAATACTTTATACGATACCCATGTTTGTTCACTGAATGTGTACGCCACAAATAAGTTGATGACGCCCATCAAGAAGAAAAACACACACCAAGCAATCGCCAAATTTTTCCAGACCTTTTCGGGCAGTTGAAGTTCCTTACCCATCAATAATTGCAAGACATTTTTTTTGCTGATAAGTCCAAACAGCACAAAAGCCGCAATCAGCCAATATAAAATGGTGGGCTTCCATTGTATGAATATCGCATTGCGAAAAATTAAAGTAGCACCGCCAAAAACCACAATCAAACCAAGACTGACAAGCTGCATGGTGTCTAATTTTTTGGTTTTCCAATACACAAAGGCAGCCTGAAAAATACCTGCAATAATGGCTACCACAGTGGCGGTAAAAATATTGTGAGTAGTGTAATAGACCGCAAAAAATAAGATGAGTGCAAGAAAATCGAGTAGTACTTTCATGGGCATTTTATTTCAGGTTGCCTGAAAAACAGGCAACCTGAAAACCTATTTATTGAATTAAGGTTACGGGTAAACCAAACATGGCACGGGCGGTATTCAGCATTTGGCAGGAGAAACCCCATTCGTTGTCATACCATGCCAAAACTTTGACCAGATTATTGTTGCTGACTTTGGTTAAAGTAGCATCAAAGACCGAAGCTACTGCGTGATGGTTAAAATCACCAGAAACCAATGGCAAGGTGTTGTAATCCAAAATGCCTTTCAGATAAGTTTCAGACGCCTCTTTGGCAATTTGATTGACTTCATCCACCGAAGTTGCACGAGATGCTTCAAATGTTAAATCTACCATCGACACATTGATGGTTGGTACTCGCACAGCAAAACCGTCTAATTTACCTTTGAGTTCAGGCAATACCAATCCTACGGCTTTGGCTGCCCCTGTTTTGGTTGGAATCATATTGTGGGTTGCAGAACGGGCACGACGCAAATCTTTATGACGAACATCAGTCAAAACTTGGTCATTGGTATAGGCGTGAATAGTGGTCATCAAACCTTTGACAATACCTAATTGCTTTTGCATGGCTTTTGCCACTGGTGCTAAACAATTGGTGGTACAAGAAGCATTAGAAACCACAGTCATTTCAGGCGTTAGTACATCATGATTGACGCCATACACAACGGTTGCATCAACATCTTCACCGCCAGGTGCTGAAATCAACACTTTTTTGGCACCGCTTTGTAAATGAATAGATGCTTTTTCTTTACTGGTAAAAGCCCCCGTACATTCCATCACCAAATCAACGCCCAAGTCGCCCCAAGGCAGTTCAGCGGGATTGCGTGTGGAAAAGAAAGGAATTTTGTCGCCGTTAATGTAAAGATGATTGTCATCATGAGTAACTTGTGCATTAAAACGACCATGAACTGAATCAAATTGAGTTAAATGAGCGTTGGTTTCAATACTGCCAGAAGCATTGATGGCAACAATTTCAATTTGATCTCGCAGTTGATATTCATAAACAGCTCGAACGACTTGACGGCCAATACGACCGTAACCATTGATGGCAATTTTTAACATAGAAAATCCTTACATTATTGATTTAAAAGTGAAATTACTTTTCAGGCTGCCTGAAAACAGTTTGTTGTCCAGACAAAAAGCCTTATTTTACGGCATTTAGTAGTTAAGGTTAACAGAATTTTTGTCTTCATTTGGAAAACAACAACAAATCAGGATATTTATCGACAAAATTCATATAATTGCTTGTATTCAAATCAAAAAATGCTTATTTTATACTATGTCTTTTTAAACAAACATGGAGAACGATCATGTGGTTTATGATGAATGAATGGTTTTGGGACAAAAAAACAGGCTTGCCATGGTTTATGTCGGCATGGAAACGCTGGTTAGAAACTTCTGGTAATGCTGGTTTATCCACTTTCCAAATGCCACCCAAAGCGACTTCTGCTGTTTCAAAACCCAAAGTAGCCAAAACGCAGTCAAGCAAAAAATCTGCACCTCTTAAAACTGTTAAATCGGTCGCTAAATCAACTGCTTCAACTGCTAAAACGGTAAAAGCCACCGCCAAAAAAGAGGCTTCAAATGCCAAAACGGCAACTGCTACTGAAAAATCTGTTGCCGCTCCCAAAGCAATGGTTGCGACTAAAACGGTTGCTACTAAAAAACCTGTTGCCGCTCCTAAAGCAACGGCTGCTGCGAAAAAATCTGCTGCAACCACCAAAACAACGACTGCGACTAAAACGGTTGCTACTAAAAAACCTGTTGCCACTTCCAAAGCAACAACTGCTGTTGCACCAATGCCCAAAAAAGCAATGATTTCTAATGGTAAATTAACAGTGCACGGCAAAAGTTTTTTGGCACAAATCAATTCGGCATCATCAAAAGGCTCTATTCGTGAAGCGATTACATTACTCTGTTCTCAACAAGAGTGGGTTGAGCGAGATACATTAGCCAATGCGTTAAAGCATAAACCAGAACAACTGGATATTTTGCATTTAACGCCAATGGTAAACGCGGGAGTATTGTGCTTAAAGCACCCTGAAAACTTAAAACATCCCGAGCAAGCGTATGGTTTGGTGAAAAAATAACTTTTATCGAAACGATGACATGCAACAAAAAAAACTTGCACACATTAAATAATTTGGGGCTGTATTAGATTAGCAGTTATGATAGACTGCAAAAATGAAGATAACACATTGTAAATTAAAGAAATCTGTACAGAGGAAACTGCTTGAATTTTTTGTATTAGAAGTTACAGCAAGAAGTGCAGCCGATATTTTGCAG
>JAGCOT010000084.1 GCA_017645365.1 Neisseriaceae bacterium | reverse complement strand
TTGACCGCAAATCTTTCCCTCTTTTCTTGAAAGAATGTGAGTTTAGATTTAACTATGGGACACCAAAACAGCAACTCAAAACATTGCGAAAATGGTGTGGAATTTAACAATTTTTTGGGCTAATCTAATACAGCCCCTTATTTTTTTTTTAGCAAGATTGAATTTATGGCAAATAAAATACAAGCGATTAAAGGCATGAATGATTTATTGCCGATCGCACAAAAAGATTTCCCCATCACTGCGTCATTTTGGCAGGCATTTGAACAACTAACGATTCAATGGCTACATGATTACGGATATCAATACATACGCACGCCAATTCTTGAACCCACAGGATTATTTGTGCGTTCGATTGGTGAAGAAACCGATGTGGTCGGCAAAGAAATGTACACTTTTGACGATTACGGTGAATCATTAAGTCTTCGTCCAGAAGGGACGGCATCGTGCTTGCGCGCAGCGGTGGAACATAATCTGCTTTACAACGCACCGCAAAAGTTGTGGTATACAGGTCCGATGTTTCGTCATGAAAAGCCACAAAAAGGGCGTTATCGTCAGTTTCATCAATTAGGGGTAGAAGCATTAGGATTTGCAGGCATGGATACCGATGCCGAAATCATCGCCATGTGTGCCGATTTATGGAAGCGTTTGGGCATTGCAAACCAAGTGCAATTAGAATTAAATTGTTTGGGGAATAAAGAAGAGCGATTGTCCCATCGTGCCGCATTGGTGGCATATCTTCAAGAAAATCAAGCCATTTTAGATGAAGACAGTTTAAGGCGTATGCACACCAATCCATTGCGGGTATTGGACACCAAAAATCCAGCCTTGCAAGAAATGGCCAATCAGGCCCCACGCTTGGCGGATTTTTTGGGTGAGCAATCGCGTCAAGATTACGAGCAACTGAAAAATATTTTAAATGCATTGAATATTCCTTTTATCGAAAATCCAAGATTGGTGCGTGGTTTAGATTATTACAATGCTACTGTTTTTGAATGGACAACTACTGCATTAGGAGCACAGGGAACGATTTGTGGTGGTGGTCGTTATGATGGCTTAATTGAAGAATTGGGAGGGAAACCCACGCCATCGATTGGTTTTGCAATGGGTATTGAGCGTTTATTGCTTTTAGTACAAGCCACAGGCAGCCTGAAAACTATTGAGAATGCTGATGTATATGCTATTTATTCAGGAACGGACGCCATGATTCCTTTATTGCAAGCCGTACAAAACCTGCGTTTGCAAAATATTGCTGTCAGAACGCATGGGGCGGATCAAAAATTGGCGAAACAATTACAGCGTGCCGATGCGTCAGGAGCACGCTTTGCTCTGATTGTGGGGCAAGATGAAGCAGCGTCAAATAGCGTTACGCTTAAAGATTTGCGTGGCGACAAAGGGCAGGTAACCATACCTGCTGCTGAATTACTCAATCAATATCAACAATGGACGGAGTGTTAACATGGCAGACGATTTACAAGATCAGGAAGAATTAGAAAACGCAAAGCGTCAATGGCGATTATGGGGGCGTTGGGTCTTTTTGGCGTTGTTGATTGCAGGGGCGATTTATTTGGGCAATACCGTATGGACTGGTCATGTTCAATCACAAAATGCCAAAGCAGCGGAGTATTTTGAAAATGAATTTCTTGCTCACGCCGAAAAAAATGACGAAGCAGGCACCCTGAAAGCCTTGCAAACTCTGCAACAGGATTATCCCAAATCCGTAGCCACTGCACAGGCAACGCTTTCAGTTGCGGATGTTTCGTTTTTCCAGAAAAAATACGATGCGGCGGTTAATCATTTACAGTGGTTGCTTAACACGCAAAAAGACGAAGCCATTAAAGCCGTAGCACGCGAGCGTTTGGCGATTACCTATTTGCAACAAAAAAAATACGATGATGCATTGAATACGCTCAATGCCACAGTGCCTGCCGAATTTGCAGCACATCAATCGGAATTAAAAGGCGATATTTATTTGGCACAAGATAAAAAGACCGAAGCCAAACAAGCGTATGAAGAAGCATTAAACAAACTTCCAGAAAATGATCCAACACGAGAATTTATTCAAATGAAAATGCACTTATAAAAGTGTTGTTGACAAGAATTCCACATCTTAAACAGGTGTGGAATTCTTGCATCAGTAAGCAATGATTTTCCCCAAATGTTTTCAGGGTGCCTGTTGATATCTCCCCGCACGGGAAGTGCTGCCCCTGCATGGGAAATGCCCCGCACGGGAAGTGCTCCCCCTGCATGGGAAAAGCAAAAAACCGCCAATGATGGCGGTTTTTAGTTGAAAATACTTTATTGAAAAATGGATTGTGCCAATAATTCTTCCAAAGAACAAACCGCCGTACCCACTTTGGCAACCACAACACCAGCGGCGGCATTGGCAATTTGCATGGCTTCATTTTCGGAAAATCCAGCCGCTAAACTCAATGCCATAGAGGCAATCACTGTATCTCCTGCCCCTGAAACATCATAAACTTCTCGTGCAGCTGTTGGATGATGCAAAATTTGATTTTCTTGAAATAAACTCAAACCTTCTTCACTCCGCGTTAATAGCAGAGATTGCAAAGATAATCGGCGGCGTAAATCTTGGGCTTTTTGTTGCAATGAATCTTCATCTTGCCAACTTCCTACCACTTCACGCAATTCTGCACGATTGGGTGTAATCATGGTTGCACCGCGATAACGCAAATAATCACTGCCTTTGGGATCGATTAACACAGGTTTGTTGGCTTCATTTGCCGCTTCAATCATGTCGGTAACATGGGTCAATCCGCCTTTGCCATAATCGGACAAAAGCACCACATCACATTCAGAAAGTTGTTGGCGAAATGCTGCGGTGGCTTGTTGCAAAATTTCGTGATGCGGACGATCTTCAAAATCCAAGCGAATGAGCTGCTGATTGCGTGCAATAACTCGCAATTTAATGGTGGTGCTGATGGAATCATCACGAAAAAGATGGGCTTTGACTTGGTCTTGCTGCATCAATTTTTCTAATTCCTGTGCCGCTTCATCATTGCCAGTAACGGACAATAAAATCGCCTGACCGCCCAAAGCCGCAATATTGCGTGCCACATTGGCAGCACCACCTGCACGATTTTCTGTGCGTTCAATTTTAGCCACAGGCACAGGGGCTTCTGGGGAAATGCGATGAGTATCGCCAAACCAATAACGATCCAGCATCACATCGCCCACCACCAAAACGCGGGCTTGGCGGAATTGTTCTGTGATGTTTTGACGATTGAGCATAGCGTCCTTTCCATAATGATATTTTGGGATAACAAGCATTTTACCTGTTCGCAAGCATAAATAAAATTTTTCTATACAGGCAGCCTGAAATATCGATTTTCCATGTTGCGTGATTCCTTGTTTTCAGGCTGCCTGTTTTTGTATTTTTTGATAAAAAAACAAATTATTTCAATGCTAACACTATGATAATAAATGACTTTTTAATCATTCATCAGGAGGAGCAAAATGTCGTGGCGAAGTGTATTTATTTCTCAAACAGCAAAATTATCCTTGCAAGCCAATCAATTACGAATTTGGCAAGGGCATGAAATAACGGTTCCTTTGGAAGATATTGCGGTGATAGTGATTGACAGTCGCGAAGTATTGATAACCGCACCGCTCCTTTCTGCATTGGCAGAATATGGCATTACGCTGATTGTGTGTGATGAACAATTTTTGCCTTGTGGACAATTTTTACCGTTTTCGCAACACAGTCGCTTTGGCAAAATTTTAGCCTTACAAATGGCATTATCGGACGAATTTAAAGCGACTGTGTGGCAAAAAATCATTTGTCAAAAAATTGCTCATCAAGCCTTTGTATTGCAATGTGCGGGGCAAAATGAAGAAAGTGTCTATCTTACAGAATTAGCCAACAGCGTTTTGCCCAACGATGAAACTCGCCAAGAAGCACATGCGGCAGCGATTTATTTTCCTGCGATGTTTGGCAACGGTTTTTCGCGGCGAATGGAAAATCATATCAATATTCGTTTGAATTATGGCTATTCAATTATGCGTTCTGCCATATCGCGTGCTTTGGTGGGGTTTGGTTTTTTGCCTGCATTGGGGCTGTGGCACAAAAGCGAGTTGAACGCCTTTAATTTAGCAGATGATTGTATGGAAGTTTTTCGTCCATTAGTGGATTTAGAAATCTATACACAAATGGTTTCAGGCAGCCTGAATGATGTTTTGACCACAGACGATAAAGCACAATTAGTCAAATTATTGAATTATGAAATTTTGATGCAAAAACAAAAACATAGCGTTTTATCGGCAATGGAACAAATGGCAAAATCGCTACAAACGGCGATGCTGAATGAAAATCCAGAACTTTTCAGGCTGCCTGAAATGATTTTTGCACAAGAGTATTCCTATGAGTGAGCGATTTATGCGGCTGATTGTATTTTTTGACCTGCCTGTAAAAGAAGCACAAGAACGCAAAATTGCCAACCGTTTTCGCAAGGATTTACTCAAAGACGGCTACACGATGTTGCAATTATCGGTGTATTCACGCATTGTGCGAGGGCGAGATGCGGTGGGCAAACACGAAAAACGCCTGCAACAAATGCTGCCTGAAAAAGGCAATGTGCGACTGTTAACCGTAACCGAAAAACAATATGCGTCTATGCAGCTTTTAGTCGGCACAGCCAAACCACAAGAAAAAAAGGTGAATGCAGAACAATTATTGCTGTTTTGATGTTGTTAGGGCAGGCATTTCGTATGCGGGGCATTGCCCATGCAGGGGATAATATCAAAGGGCAGGCTGAAAGTTTTTTTCAGGCTGCCTTTAAATATGCAGGCTGAAAAGCATTGCCCATGCAGGGATAATATCAACAGGCAACCTGAAAGTTTTTCAGGTTGCCTTTTTAAACAAGACAGAATTAAAGATAAAGGCAACCTGAAAAAAAAGCGTCCCATTGGGACGCTTTTTTAGGGGTTGGCTACCATTGGAATCCTGCTCCAATGCCTCCACCGTAACGGTTTTTAGAGTTGCCTGTGGCTGTGGCTTTGAATATCCACGAGCCGTTATCTGAAATGGTAGAAATTCCTACTGCATAACCTGTTTGTCCATGATAAGTACCGCCTCCAATGGATACCAAGTTTTTGCCTGGCAAGTAGGCTTGTGGCATAGATGCTACGGCAATCGCAGATGCGGCAGATGCGTCTGAATGTTGTGATATGCCATCCATGCGATTATTCAGGTCGCCTGCTACTTGTTGCAACTGGCTGACATTCACTGCATCGGTTGGTCTATATCCTGCACCAACATTATGAATCACCACAGGTTGTGTATTATCTGCCCCTATCAAGGTTACATCATTGCTTGGTGTTCCGCCGTTGGGCGTGATGGGATCATCCGCATTGGAATATTGAACAGGACTGGCTTTGACGCTGATGCTGGTAATTGCCGTATCCAAAGCACTGTCGTCAATCACAAAGTCATCTGTGCCACCGCCAGTAACCTTGACATATTTATTGCCCGTACCTGCTTCTTTAACGCCTACGGCATTGACGGTATAAATATCTTCGCCATTTGTTCCAGCGGTTTTATCCACAGAACG
>JAGCOT010000083.1 GCA_017645365.1 Neisseriaceae bacterium | reverse complement strand
TGACCGCAAATCTTTCCCACTTTTCTTGAAAGAATGTGAGTTTAGATTTAACTATGGGACACCAAAACAGCAACTCAAAACATTGCGAAAATGGTGTGGAATTTAACAATTTTTTGGGCTAATCTAATACAGCCCCTAAAAAAATTTCACAAGGAAATGGACATGAAACTTTTTTTAGGCATTTTGGAATTGATTATTGTTGCTTGGGTCTCATTGGCACTTTTGCGATTTTTTTTGCAAAAAGGCGGACTTCATATATCGCACCCTTTGGCACAACTGTGTGCACAAGTTACCGATTTTTTAGTCAAACCTGCACGCAAAATCATTAAACCCATTCGCGGTTGGGATATGGCGATTATCGCATTGACTTTTTTTGTTTTATTGGTATGGCAAACCGCTGTTGTGATTTTCTTTTTGATTAAAGGTCTGCCTTTTTCGGGCTGGACGGCGTTGTATTTAGTGGGCAATGCTTTATTGTTGTGGACAAAAGCATTGGCGTATGCCTTGATTATTTGCCTGATTATTCAAATGGTTTTGAGTTTTTCCAATCCATACAATCCTTTGATGATGGCGGTTAATCGCATTTTAAAACCCTTAACGCGTCCGTTTTCGTTTTTGCGGATTGGTCAAGTAGATTTTTCAGGCAGCCTGATTTTTATTGCTTTGTGGTTATGGGTGAGTGTGGTTGTGCCGTATGGGCAATATCTATTAAAAATCGCTTAATCAAAACCGCTTAATCAAAACAAAGAAACTCGCCCAAAATGGCGAGTTTCTTTGAAGCGGACGAGGAGAAATCCGCATAATTGTGCTGATAACAAAGATGATGGAGTATCAGCCAATATACAGTACAGATTCTTTCTCAAAAGAAGCGATGTTCATTTTTGCCAAACGATATTTCAGATTGGAGAGTTCGTTTTCAGACAAATGCAAATCGTGCACATCAATGGAGAAATCGCCCATTCTTTCATAAGCAGTTTTCAGAAAGTCAATCATATTGTATTTCATAACCTATCTCCCTTTAAGGTAATGACAGAAAACTTCTGCCAGTTAAATTCAGTGATCATTCGTTTCAATCCATGACTTTATTATGGTTAATTCTTTCTCCTCATTCAATCAATATTTTGATTTTTTTAAATTTTTTTCTGAACTTGACGAATGCTTGATAGCATTTTTTCTATCGGTACGATGTTAAATTCTATTTGATAATGATTATCAAAAAAAAAAAAAGACTGTTTATTATTGTATTTTTATTGATTATTTTCATTATTTTGATATTTGTTTTTTATGGAAATAATTATTGTGATAGCCATTCAGACATCATAATAGTTGTTGTATTTTTACTACAACAGGCAGCCTGAAACTTAAAAACAGGCAAACTGAAAATATTTTCAGGCTGCCTGTTTTCTATGCTTTAAAGAATCCACGGCGACAATACCCATTTAATTGCTGCTGCCATACTGCCCACTGCCAACCAACTGTCGATGCGGTCGAAAACACCGCCATGTCCTGGCATGATGTTGCCGCTGTCTTTGACGCCTGCCATGCGTTTGACCATGCTTTCAAATAAATCGCCAATCGTTGCCAAAAGGGCAATACCAAAACCAATACACAAAGACAATACGATGTTTTCACGCATCAGCAAAACGGCAACCATCATGGCAATGACCACGCCCCCGATAAAACCTTCCCAAGTTTTATTGGGACTGATGTTGGGCGAAAATTTTCTTTTGCCCAATGCTTTTCCGACAAAATAAGCCCCCGCATCATTTGCCCAGACTATGATTAAGATAAAAATCAATTCCCATCTGGAATAAGTAGCGGTGATGAATAGACTGACAAAGGCAAAAAAGAAGTTAATGATGAAAAACCACAAACCAATCATCAGTCCATTATTGCTTTTGTATTCGTGATTGCGCGCATATCGAGCAAATAAAATGGGCACAATGACCAGCCAGATAAGAGGAATGACATAAGCCATACTGATAACAGGAATGGTGTCTAATTTCTGAAAATAAAACAAAATAGGAGCAATGCAGCTGATGCACAGTGCTGCTACCCACGCTTTGTTTTTGGGATATTGTCGAATTTTGAAAAATTCGTATGAACACGCCACGACAACAGCGTACCAAAACCCTAAATAAAGCGGTTTTGGAGCCCATAGAACAATGGCAAAAAATAAAGGAATGGCAATCAGGGCGGAAATAATGCGTTGTTTCAAGATTAAGATCCTTATCGAAATAATGTTCTTTATTTTACATGGATTTACTGCTTCATAATCAGATATAATCGGTTAGTTTTGCTCATTATCTGAAAGGAATATTTCAATGGTTAACGCAATCGAACAATCTGCCGAAGAAAAAATGAAAAAATCAGTGGAATCACTGAAAAACAATTTAGCCAAAGTTCGCACGGGCCGTGCTCATACGGGTTTGTTGGATCAAGTCAGTGTTGATTATTACGGAAGCCAAGTTTCCATTTCGCAGGTTGCCAATATTACACTGTTGGATGCACGCACCATCAGCGTTAAACCTTATGAATCCAATATGGCAGCCCCAATCGAAAAAGCCATTCGCGACTCTGATTTAGGCTTAAATCCAGCTGCTATGGGCGATTTAATCCGCGTTCCCATGCCGATGTTAACCGAAGAACGCCGCAAAGATTTAATCAAAATTGTTCGTTCTGAAACCGAAGATGCACGCGTGGCGGTTCGCAATATTCGCCGTGATGCCAATAATGAATTCAAAAAATTATTGAAAGATAAAGAAATTTCCGAAGATGATAATCGCCGTGCAGAAGAAGCCATTCAAAAACTCACGGATAAATACATCGCAGAAATGGACAAAATTTTAGAAGTCAAAGAAAAAGACTTGATGGAAGTTTAATTGAACTGATGCTCAACCATCTTTCAGGCAGCCTGAAAAATCTATTTAAAGGTTTTATATGAAAAGCACCACCCAAACCATTCCAGAACATACCAGCCTTCCGCGTCATATTGCTATCATTATGGATGGCAATGGTCGCTGGGCGAAAAAACGCTTCATGCCACGCGTTTTGGGGCATAAGAAAGGCTTGGATCGTTTGTTTGAAATGGTCGATTATTGTCATCAAATAGGCATTCGTAATCTGACTGTTTTTGCTTTTTCTACGGAAAACTGGCGGCGTCCAGAAGAAGAAGTTTCTTTTCTGATGGGCTTATTCATGAAAATGCTGCAAGAAAAAGTTCGGGGAATGCATCAAAAAAATTATCGTTTGAAAGTGATTGGTTATCGACACAGGCTCTCGACACAAGTGCGTGAATTGGTGGAAGAAACTGAACAACTGACTGCCAATAACACTGGCATCACATTTACTATTGCAGTGGATTACGGCGGTCGTCAAGATTTGTTGCAAGCGGTTAATCAGTTGCTACAAACAGGGGTCAAAGAAGTTACCGAAGACAATCTTCGCGAATACATTGCTTTGGGTAATGAACCAGAAGTGGATTTGCTGATTCGTACAGGTGGCGAATCCAGAATCAGCAATTTTATGTTGTGGCAACTGGCTTATTCCGAATTTTATTTCACAGATACCCTTTGGCCTGATTTTACGGATAAGCATTTGGATGAGGCGATTCAATCTTTTCAATTAAGAGAACGGCGTTTTGGTCGCACAGGAGAACAACTGCCACCAGAAGAACAACGCCCTGATTAGTTATTTTTAATTTGGTCATGGTATAAATCCCATAAAACTTTCAGGCTGCCTGAATTCAATGGTTGAAAAAATTTTATGACTCGACATCATCATTCATATCAACGCACCGACCGTGTGCGGGAACAAATTTTACGAGAATTGGCCGAACTGATTCGCAGCGGCATTAAAGACCCGCGTTTGGGTTTTGTTACTTTAACCGATGTACAAATTACCAGAGATTACAGTTGCGCGGATGTTTACTACACGGTTTTGGACGACAATCAACGCCAAGAAAGCCAATCCGTTTTAGACAAAGCCAGTGGGTTTTTGCGTTCGGAATTAGCACGCCGCATTACGCTGTTCCGAGTGCCTGAATTGCATTTTATTTACGATACTTCCATCGAACATGGGATGCACATCGACCAACTTTTGCATCAAGTCAGTCAGGAAAAACCTGTGGAAGATTAACTTTCAGGCAGCCTGAAACTTTGATCAAACAGGTATCTGTGTGTGCGTTGTTCAAAAAATTTGCTTAAACTACCTTTTCAGGCTGCCTGAAATCATCATCAATTGAGATTTGCTATGTCGATAACAACAAAAAAAAGAACTCCCAAACAAAACGCTTTTGCCAAAGAAGTCGCCAAGCGTGCCAAGCGTACTGCACCGCAAGACTGGACGCTAATGTCCAATGTTTTATCTGGCGTTTTTTGGTTGATGCTGGCTTTATTGTGGGTTTTTGTTGTGGTGAGTTTATTGACTTTCGATGTTGCCGATCCTGCTTGGTCGCACAGCACTTCCAACAAAATTACCGTCCGCAATCAAGGAGGCATGGCAGGGGCTTATTTTGCAGACATTGCCTATTTGATTGGCGGTGTTTCTATTTGCTGGTTAGCTGTGGCAGGTGCTTTTTGGTTGTATCTTTATTTTCAAAATCTCACCAATAAAAAAGAGCAATACTATTATTCGTGGATTGGTTTTATTGGGGCGTTGCTGACTTTATTTTCCAGTGCAACGATTGAATATGCACTGAAATCAGGGACATGGACAAATTTACCCAATAACGCAGGCGGTATGATTGGTTCTTCGCTGTATCCTATGCTCAATATGATGTTTGGGTTGTCGGGGACGGTGATTTTAGCCATCTTATTGTTTTTAGCAGGTTTGTCTTTATTATTTCAAGTTTCGTGGCTAACGCTGATTGAAAAATTAGGAGCTTATATGGAAGGGCTTTGGGCTTTGGTGTTCAAAAAGCCCAAAGAATTGATGCAAACGCCACGACATTCTCGCCGCATGATTAAAATGCAAGCCAAAGCAGAACAACAAGAAGTGCCTGATGCTGTGTTGCGTTCAGGTCGTCATCAAATGCAGGTCAAAGTTCAGCCTGCAACAGAACCTTTGCAAAACGATTTGCCTTTTGATGAAGAATCATCAGACATTTCAGGCAGCCTGAAAAATGCGTTATCCACTTTATTGCCTTCTTTGGATTTACTGAAAAATCCAGAAATTCAGGTTGCCCAAGTAGATCCTGAACAACTTCAAGAAACCGCAGAACGCATTGAATCAAAACTCAAAGAATACAAAATTGGCGTTAAAGTGGTGAGTGCTACCGCAGGTCCTGTGGTTACGCGTTATGAAATTGAGCCAGCACAAGGCGTTAAGGGCAGTCAAATCGTCAATGTCAACAAAGATTTAGCACGCGGTTTGGCACAAGAGAGCGTGCGTGTGGTGGAAACTGTTTCAGGTCGCAATACAATGGCGATTGAATTGCCCAACGAAAACAGGCAAATGGTTTATTTGGGCGAAATGTTGCGTTCTTCTGTTTTTCAAAACAGCGTTTCTCCATTGACGATGGCATTGGGTAAAGATATTGCAGGGACGCCTGTGGTGGCGGATTTAATCAAAATGCCTCATCTTTTAGTGGCAGGAGCAACAGGCACAGGGAAATCCGTAGGCATCAACGCCATGATCATGTCTTTGCTTTATAAATCAACGCCGAATGATGTTCGTTTGATTTTGGTCGATCCTAAAATTACTGAACTTTCGGTATACGAAGGCATTCCGCATTTGCTTTGTCCTGTGATTACCGACATGAAAAAAGTATCTAACGCATTAGCGTGGTGCGTGAATGAAATGGAAAGGCGTAATCGTTTATTAGGTAGTTTGAGCGTGCGTAATATTGCAGGCTTTAATGAAAAAATTCTTGTGGCACAAAAAGAAGAAAAAACCATTCCCAATCCATTCAGTTTAACGCCTGATAATCCAGAGCCATTAGAAACCTTGCCACGCATTGTGGTCATTATTGACGAAATGGCGGATTTGATGATGGTCATCGGTAAACAAGTGGAGCAACAAATTGCCCGTCTGGCACAAAAAGCCCGTGCGGCTGGCATTCATCTGATTTTGGCAACGCAACGCCCATCGGTGGATGTGATTACAGGTTTAATTAAAGCCAATGTGCCTACACGCATTGCTTTCCGTGTTGCCAGTAAAATCGACAGTCGCACCATTTTAGACCAAATGGGTGCAGAACAGCTGTTGGGTAATGGGGATATGCTTTTCCTTCCACCTGGCAAAGGCTTGCCTACGCGATTGCATGGGGCGTTTGTTTCTGATGAAGAAGTGGTGGAAGTGGTTGGTTTTCTCAAACGCAATTCCGTACCGCAATACATTGACGCCATTACCGAAGACGCCGAAGATGCCGAAAATACACTTTCAGGCAGCCTGAAAAAAGTTCATTCAGAAGATGCGATGTTTGACCGTGCTGTGGCATTTGTTTTGGAAACACGCAAAACTTCTATTTCATCTTTGCAACGCCATTTGCGTATTGGTTACAATCGTGCGGCGAATTTGGTGGAAGAAATGGAAAAAGCAGGCATTTTGTCCGCCCCAGAAATCAACGGTACACGCAAAATCATGAATGAAGAAAATTAAGAAGAGAGTTTAAAATGGATATTCATCAATACATCACCCAGTTGGCAGAAAAAGCCAAAGCCGCTTCTTATGTGATTGCCAATGCAGATACACAGCAAAAAAATCAGGCACTGTATGCGATTGCACAACTTTTGCGAGAAAATGAAGATCAACTGATTGCCGCCAATCAAAAAGATATGCAATCCGCCCAAGAAAAAGGTTTAGATGCTGCTTTGTTAGACCGTTTGCAACTTTCTTCTAAAACGGTTTCCAGCATGGCAGAAGGTTTGGAACAAATTGCTGCCTTGCCTGACCCTGTTGGGGAAATGACTGATTTTGCTTATCGTCCATCTGGCATACAAATTGGCAAAATGCGAGTGCCTTTGGGGGTGATTGGCATTATTTACGAATCTCGTCCGAATGTTACCGCCGATGCGGCTGCTTTATGTTTAAAAGCAGGCAATGCTTGTATTTTGCGTGGCGGCAGCGAAGCCATTCACAGCAATATGGCGATTGTGCAACTCATTCATCAAGGTTTGCAAATGTTCAGGCTGCCTGAAAATATTGTCAGTTTTGTTGAACATACCGACCGCGAAGGCGTGGGCAGTATGCTTAAACTTACGGGTTTGATTGATGTGATTGTGCCACGCGGTGGAAAAGGTTTAGTTCAACGCATCAGTGAAGAAGCCAGAGTCCCTGTGATTAAGCATTTGGACGGCGTATGTCATGTGTATATTGACGAATACGCCGATATGGAAAAAGCCCGCCAAGTGGCCATTAACGCCAAAACATCGCGTTATGGCACTTGCAATACTATGGAAACGCTATTAGTGCATCAAGCGGTGGCGGCTAAAATTCTTCCTGTTTTGGCACAGGATTATCAAGAAAAGCAAGTTCAGTTGCGTGGTGATGAGCAAGTTTGTGCTTTATTGGGTAATAGTGTTATCCCTGCCTCCGAAGAAGATTGGTACACTGAATATTTAGCACCGATTTTATCCATTCGCATAGTTGCCAATATGAATGAAGCGATTGTCCATATCAACCATTACGGCAGTCATCATACCGACAGCATCATGACCGAAAATTACACGCTGGCACGACAATTTTTGCGTGCGGTGGATTCTTCAAGCGTGATGGTGAATGCTTCCACTCGCTTTGCTGATGGTTTTGAATACGGCTTGGGTGCGGAAATTGGCATTTCTACCGATAAAATTCATGCACGCGGTCCAGTAGGATTAGAAGGTTTGACTGGGCAAAAATGGATTGTTTTGGGCGATGGGCAAATTCGCGTATAAAAAGGCAACCTGAAAGCATTTCTCATGTATGCTCACCTTGTATGAAATATAAAACAGGCAACCTGAAAAATCTTTCAGCCTGCCTGTGAAAGGTTTTGAAAATGAATAATTGGTTTAAGCAATTAAGTTTTTTTATTGTTCCATCAGCAGAAATGCCTTCTGTTGAAGAATTAGAAAATGATTTACAAAAAGCGTCCTTTGTCCCTGTTTCAGGATTAAGCCGTTTTAGCGAAGGTTTTTCGCCCATCAATGCTCAAATGGTGATGAATGTTGGTGGTCAAAGTTGGCGAATGTCCTTGCGGCGAGAAGATAAAATTCTGCCTGCCTCTGTGGTGCGAGATGCTTTGGAAAATAAAATTGCAGAAATCGAAAGTCGTGAGCAACGGCAGATGTCGAAAAAAGAAAAGCATCAACTTAAAGAGCAAATTACCGATGATTTTCTGCCGCGAGCCTTTGCCAAAAGTTCTTATACAGAATTATTGTATCTGCCAGAATCTTCCTTGTTATTGGTCAATCAGGCATCGGCTACGCGAGCGGAAAACAGCGTTTCCCTTTTGCGTAACGCTTTGGGCGGATTGCGTGCCACTCAACCCAATACCGTGAATTCGCCGATGGGGCTGATGACTGATTGGTTATTGTCAGGTGATGCGGCTGGAAATTTCACATTAGACAGTGATTGCGAATTAAAAAGTTCAGGTGATGAAGCCGCAACAGTTCGCGTTGCTCGCCAAGATTTAACTGCCGCAGAAGTGGTGCAACATGTCAAAAATGGCAAAGTGGTTACACAATTAGGCTTAACTTGGCAGGACCGCGTTTCTTTTGTACTCAATCATGATTTAAGTTTAAAACGCATTCGTTTTTTAGACAGTGTTCAGGCTGCCTTACAAGAAGAAGGCGAAGACCCAGAAACTTTGGCAATGGCAACACAGTTGATTATTTCAGAAAGTTTGGCGGCCATTTTGGGCGAATTGATTGATTTATTAGGCGGTTTAGCCACATCTTCATAAAGTACATATTGCCATGAATTTTTGGGCAAATCATTTTCCAAATTCACTTCTTTTAGGCTCTTGGATGATATGGGCGGGCATCTTGGTGGTGTTTTATCCCTATGTCCGTAAAAACATGCCCAATCGTTCATCTTGGTTGGTGGCATTGTTGCTGATGACTGCCTTATGGACATTGCACGCACGCTTGCAAGGAGGCACGCAGGATGGCATGACTTATCATTTATTGGGGGCAACCTTATGCACCCTGATTTTAGGAATGCCGTCCGTTTTATTTTTGGCCACTTTCGTTGCCATCATGTACACCATCGTCTTTCACGGAATAACGGATTTAACAGCGGTTGGTTTGAATATGCTGATTACCGTATTGCCTGCGGTTTTATGGACCTTTTTGATGTTGAAAATGGCAAGAAAATATCTGCCACATCATTTGTTTATTTTTATCTTCATCAACGCATTTTTTACTGCTGCCATCGGTATGATGCTTTCAGGTTGCCTGACTATTGCTGTATTGGATTATTTTGATATATACAGTCATGAAACCCTTTGGCAAAATGCCTTTGGCGTATTGTTTTTATTATCATGGGGAGATGCTTTTTTTACAGGGCTGATGACCGCCATATTTATCGCATTGGCACCCCATTTGCTGACGCAATACAGTGACCAAATCTATTTGCAAAAAAAGGAGCGATTATTTTGAAAAAATGGATTTTATTATGTGGTTTGTTGAGTGCATGCACGCCACAAAATCAAATAGAAAATCAAGTCGTTACCCCAACACGCATTGAAAAAAACACCTTGCAAGTAACTAATGCCTTTCATGGTAGCGATGTGCAAGACAAGAATATGGGCATTGATTTTTCTCTGCCTTCTACGCTGGGGAAAAACATTTCATTACAGGATACAGCAGGCAAAATCACCATTTTGGTTTTTGGTTATACCCATTGTCCTGATGTATGTCCCACCAATTTACTTACCTATGCAGACGCACTCAAACAATTAGGTGAAGATGCCCAACAAGTTCAGTTGTATTTTGTAACTGTTGATCCTAAACGAGATACGATAGATGTGATGCAATCTTATGTAACTACATTTCATCCCAGTTTTGTAGGATTGGTGGCAAAAGACGAGGTCAGTTTAGAAGCGGTCAAAAAAGCATGGTCGATTACCGCCTATCCCGTACCGATTGCAGGTAGTGAAGATTATTCAGTCGATCACAGCACGGGAACTTATTTGCTCGACCGTACAGGAAAAACCATCGTATACGAGCCACATGGTGCTCCTGTACAAAATATTGTTGAAGATTTGCAGTTGTTATTGGCACAAGAAAAATAGTTTCGCTTGCGCTTGGCTTGTTAAAGATTTTGACTGCGTCAAAATGAGGTTTCACGCAGTGAAATCGGTTATTCGCAAAGCGAATAACAAAGAGATGACGAAGTCATGAAACCAAAATTTTTCAGGTTGCCTGTTCCCCCGCACGGGCAGTGCCCCTGCACGGGCAGTGCTTTCAGGCTGCCTGTTTATAGGCAAGCTGAAAACCATTCAAAAAAGTTTAAGCTTGCCGATGCACATCTAAACTTTGGCGAACTCCTTCGCCGATGATGACCAATAGCAATAACATAACAGTCAATACAATGAATGTAGGTAAAGTAATCCACCAAGCATCCAAATTGTCTTTGCCCTGTGCTAACAAATTTCCTAATCCTGCACGATTATTGGGTATGCCTAATCCCAAAAAATCCAAACTGGTTAATGCCAATACCGCACCTGAAATGCGAAATGGCAAAAACGCCAACACAGGCGTTAAACTGTTGGGCAAGATGTGTCGCCACATAATTCGCCAAGAACTTACCCCCATGCTGCGTGCTGCCATCACATAATCTTGCTGACGGTTTTTTAGAAATTCCGCACGCACATAATCTGCCAATCCCATCCAAGAAAACAAAGTCAATAAAATCAATAATAAAATCAGACTGGGCGTGAAAAAAGAAGTCAAAATAATCAGCAAATAAAGTTCAGGCAGCCCACCCCATATTTCACTTAATCGCTGAATGATTAAATCGACTTTCCCGCCAAAAAAACCTTGAATCGCCCCGAAAAAAATCCCCAAAGCCGTAGCAAAAAAAGTTAATACCAAAGCAAAAAGCACTGAATTACGAAAGCCATACACCAAGCGAGCCAAAACATCGTGTCCGACATCGTCCGTTCCCAACCAATGCTGTTTTGATGGCGGTGCTGGATTAGGAACAGCGTCAAAATCATTCAGGGTGCGGTCGTTGTAAGGATTGGGCAGGTAAATCGCCCAGTTGCCGTTGCTGGTGATGTTTTGATGAATGTAAGGATCAAGATAATCGGCTGGTGTTTCAAAATCACCGCCAAATTGAGTTTCGTAATAATCTTTCAATAAGGGAAAATAATGATTGTTCTGATAATGAATGACGAGTGGTTTATCGTTACACCATAAGGGAGCCAACAAAGAAATCAAAAACAAAATCAAAAAGATATGCAAAACAGCATATGCTTTTTTTTGTTGTTTAAAGGCAGCCTGAAAAGTAGGTTTCATTGGGCATCCTTATCAAAATGAATGCGTGGGTCAATTAAAACATAAGATAAATCCGATAATAATTTTGCCAACAAACCCAATAATGTGAAAACAAATAAAGTGCCCATCACCACAGGATAATCGCGTTTAATGACTGATTGATAAGACAATAAACCCAATCCGTCCAAAGAAAACAAAGTTTCAATCAACAGGCTGCCTGTAAAGAACGCACCAATAAAGGCAGCAGGAAAACCAGTCATCAGGGGAATCATGGCGTTTCGCATGATGTGTCGCCATAGGATGGTTTTTTCAGGTAGCCCTTTTGCCCTTGCGGTTAAAACATATTGTCGGCGAATTTCTTCTAAAAAAACATTTTTAGTGAGCATGGTCATCACCGCCAAATTGCCTGCAACTGATGCAATAATGGGCAATGTGATGTGCCATAGATAGTCGGTGATTTTGTGCCATGTATCCATATAAATCCAGTCATCGCTGGTCAGCCCTGATAGGGGAAACAATGCCCAAAAACTGCCACCGCCAAACAGCAACAATAATAATACGCCCAAAATAAACGAAGGAATGGCATACGCCACCAAAATCATCACGCTGGTGATGCTGTCAAATCGAGTCCCGCAACGCACAGCTTTGGCTATGCCTAATGGAATGCAAATTAAATAGGTTAAAAAGAAAGTCCACAAGCCCAATGTCATGGAAACGGGTAGTTTTTCTTTCACCAATTCTGCTACGGTTTGATGATGAAAAAAACTGTTGCCCAAATCGAATGTTGCAAATCTTCGCAACATGTCAAAATAACGCGTCAATGGTGGTTTATCAAAGCCGTATAAAGCATTCAACGCTTCCATATCTTCTGCGGAAATTTTGGCACGCGTATCGGTTGAGGCGGAAATGCTTGCCCCATTTTCGGAAACATGCGTCAGTTGTTGCACCATTTGCTCCACAGGACCGCCTGGTACAAATTGAATAATGATAAACGCAATGGTAATAATGCCTAACAATGTAGGAAATAATAATAGCAAGCGTTTGAGAATGTATTGTCGCATGATGGAATAAGATTTTAACTTCGATGCGGTTTAATTTGCCGTGTCTGATTTAATCAAAGACACCATGAGCCAATAATGAAAACTTATGTAAATTGAGTATGATGTTCAGTTAATTTTTCGACACAATATCAAAAATAATGAATTTAAAGCATCAGAAATATCCATTGTGCAGAAATAACTGCTTCAAATTCAAACAAACGCTTTCATTTTAACACATCAATAAACTCTTAAATAACTGCAATAAAACCGCCCAGTTGATTGGGCGGTTGGTTTTCAGGCTGCCTGAAAAACTTCCATAAAAACACTCAACCAACATACAATACAGCCTTTTTAACATCAGGAGCGTTTATGGATTCCATCAGTGAGGAAATTGTTAATCCGTCTGATTTTGCTCAATTGATGAAGATTTATCACATTCTTCCACAACATCAAGCATTGAATTTATCTTTTATTAAAACACAGGGGCGAGATGTTTTTTTTGCACTGCCTTGGCGAAGTGATTTGGTCGGCAATGCTCAAACAGGTGCTTTGCATGGCGGAGCTTTGGCGAATCTTATGGATGTTGCGGGGGCTGCTGCGGTGGCTGCTTTTTTGCAACATCCTTTGCATGAAACCTTTGCTACTGTTGATTTTCGTATGGATTATCTTTATCCCTCTACGCTAGAAAAAACCGTATTGGCACACGCACATTGCTATCAGCAACGAGGGCAGGTTGCGTTTGTGCGTATGGAATGTTTTCATGAAGAAGAAAAAGAACCCATTGCCATCGGAACCGCCAGTTATATGAGAACGCCTTTGCCACAAGGGAAAATTTTTGCGGAGCATTTATCATGTTTATAGAAAATTCTTCTTGGACAGCACAAATGCACCAAAGCATGCCGTATACTTGTTATTTAGGTATTTTGGCAGGCACGCTGAATAATCAATTCACACTCAAATTACCGTATCGTGAAATGTTGGTGGGCAATGTGATGCTGCCTGCGATTCATGGTGGCGTCATTAGTGGCTTTTTGGAAAGTTGTATTTTGGTGCATACACAGCAAGCCTTATCTTTGGAAAAAATACCGCAACCGATTGATTTTTCATTGGATTATTTGCGTGCGGGTCGTCCTTTGGATTGTTATGCCCAAGCGTTGATTAAACGGCAAGGTCGCCGTGTTTCCAGTGTAGAAGTCAAGGCGTGGCAAGACGATGCCCAAAAGGAAATTGCCATTGGGCGTGCCAGTTTGCTGATGCCTGAAATGTAGATTTATATTTGGAGAATGATTATGACAGTATTGGTTACAGGAGCTTCGTCAGGATTCGGTGAAGCCATTTGTCGTTTATTTGTACAAAATGGGCAGCGTGTCATTGGTGCAGCACGCCGATTGGATAAATTAAAAGCATTGCAACAAGAGTTGGGTGATTTGTTTTTGCCTTTGCAAGTAGATGTTACTCAAACCAGCAACATTGACCAAGCTTTAAAATCTATTCCACAAGATTTTGCGGATATTGAATTATTAGTCAATAACGCAGGATTGGCATTGGGTTTAGAGCCTGCTCATCAGGCGAATTTTGCTGATTGGCTGACCATGATTCAAACCAATATCATTGGTTTGGCGTATATGACGCATCAGGTTTTACCGCAAATGGTGGAGAAAAAACGCGGTCAAATCATCAATATTGGTTCGATTGCAGGCACTTATCCTTATCCTGGTGGTAATGTGTATGGGGCGACCAAAGCCTTTGTCAAGCAGTTTAGTTTGAATTTAAGAGCAGATTTAGCAGGCACGCAAGTGCGTGTAACCAATATTGAACCAGGTTTGTGTGGCGATACGGAATTTTCTAATGTGCGTTTCAAAGGCGATGATGAGCGTGCTGCCAAAACCTATGAAAATGTGCATTACATTCGTCCCCAAGACATTGCGGATATGGTGTGGTGGATTTTCCAAACCCCTGCCCATGTCAATATCAATCGAGTAGAAGTCATGCCTACTGCTCAAAGCAGTTCAGCTTTAAATGTTTATCGCCATGCTTAAAACAGTTTTGCTTGCAAAAATCACAGTTGGCGTGCATGGCAAACTGGCGTATGCGTTTTATTCGTGCTGATATTCATGGCGTGAATATCAGAAAACCTATCTCTATTTACAGGAAACAGGCAACCTGAAAGATTGTTAATGACCATTTTCAGGCTGCCTGAAACCGAATAGGAATGTTTATGGACATTGTCAAATACTTGCAAGCACAAGGGATAGGTTCTCGCAAAATGTGCCGTATTTTATTGCAACAAGAACGCATTTTGATTGACGGTGCTTTGCCTTCGCATGAAATCACGGACACATCCAACATCAAACAGTTGATGATAGATGGAAAATCCTTGCCTGCATTGCCTTTGCCGTATTTTTATATTCTGCTGAATAAACCTGCTGGTTTTGAAACTTCGCATAAGCCTACGCATTATCCATCGGTATTTTCATTGCTGCCCACACATTGGCAAAATCTTTCATTGCAAGCAGTTGGGCGATTGGACGCCGATACCGAAGGCGTTTTGCTCATCACCAATGATGGCAGCCTGAATCATTTTTTGACTTCGCCGAAACATCATGTGGTGAAAATTTATCATGCCACACTCAAACACGCCGCCGATGATGATTTATGCCATCAACTTACGCAGGGCGTTGTTTTGCGTGATCGAAATGAAGAAGAAAGCGTGCAAGCGATTGCGGCAGAATTAAAAAATCCGCATTTGTTGGCATTGTCGATAGACAGCGGTCAATATCATCAGGTCAAACGCATGATTTCTGCTTGTGGCAATCGAGTGGAATATTTAGAAAGAATAGCATTTGCTTCCTTACAAACAGGCGACTTATCACGCGGACAATGGCGATTGTTGTCGCCACAGGAGATAGAAGCGTTGCGGTATAATTCGCAACAACAAATCAAGTAAGGAAATTTTAATCGTGAAAAAAATCTACATAATGATGTTGGCGGCGACATTAACGGCCTGTGCAACAGTTTCTCCCAATGAAGAAGCCAAAGAAGAAAAAATCATTCCCACCATTCAAACGGTTTATCAACTGCCAGAAACCATTCGTTTAAATAATCAAACCTTTTATAAGCGTTTTGATGGCGTAGATACGGCGGAATATTATTTAAGTCAGCAACAAGAAAATCAGTGGCAAGAGATGGTTTCTTTAAGAATGTTGGGACGCATTGATATGGATGCTTTTGCCAAAAGTCTACAAGCCACACACGAAGCGGAAAATGCCAAAGCCAAACGCCGTTTTGAAGTCAAGCAAAACGGTCCGCAAATTGTGGAAAAAACCTTGTTTTATCCTGTAAAAAACGATGCACGATTCAATAAGTATGAAGCCACATACGCTTTAATTCAGCCATCGGATTGTGGCATGTTGGCAATCAGTTACAGCAAAAATTTCCCCCGTACGCAAAAAGCCAATAAATTATGGCAAGATTGGCGTAAAAAAGAATCTTGGTTCATCAAAAACGCTCCTAAAATTGCCTGTCAAAATCAATAATCTTCCATACTTTTCAGGCTGCCTTGACAGGCAACCTGAAAAACTGAATTTCTGCAAAGCATAAACAAAGTTAAAATATTTTCAATCATCCATTCAATCATCAAAGGAAAAACAATGAATTGGCAATGCGGTCGTTTTACGCTGGATTTAAGCACGCCCAAAATTATGGGCATCATCAACGCCACGCCTGATTCTTTTTCGGATGGCGGAGATTATTCGCAAACGCTTTCTGCGGTGTTAAAACACGCCGAACAACTCTTGCAAGACGGTGCAGATATTTTAGATCTTGGCGGAGAATCCACGCGTCCGAATGCCAAGCCCATCACGCTTGATGAAGAGTGGATGCGAGTAGCTCCTGTTTTGCAAGAAATAGCTTCGTGGCAAGTGCCCATTTCATTGGACACGCGGCATACAGTCATTATGCAAAAAGCACTGGAAAATCATTGGGTAGACATGATTAACGATGTTTATGCCCTGCAAGATACTGGTGCGGTTGCACTTTTAGCCCAATATCCCAGCATTGGCATTTGCTTAATGCACATGCAAGGGCAGCCTGAAAATATGCAGGACAATCCGCAATACCATCATATTGAAGAAGAAATCCGCCAATTTTTTGTTCAGCGAGTAGAAGATTGCATTTCGCATGGTATTGATAAAAACCGTCTGATGCTGGATCCAGGCATTGGTTTTGGCAAAACCAAAGAGCACAATTTAAGGCTGCTCAAAAATCCATCTTCTTGGCGAGTGGACAATCTTCCGTATCTGATTGGTGCTTCAAGAAAAACGCTGATTGGGCAAATTTTGTCCGAAAACGACCCCAAAAAACGCGTGATTGGCAGTGTGGCATTGGCACAAGATGCGGTAACACGAGGTGCACATATTGTGCGAGTGCATGATGTCAAAGAAACCAAACAAGCCATAACCGTTTGGCAAAGTATTCAGGGTGCCTTATGAGTTTAATTGCCACTTTACCAGATGTTCCATTGGATATAGTGGGTGATATTCATGGTGAAATAGATGCTTTGGAATCTTTAATTCATCATTTGGGTTATCAAGATGATGGCAGGCACCCTGAAAACCGCAAATTGGTTTTTATCGGAGATTTTATCGATCGAGGACCCGACAGTCCGCAAGTATTACGCCGTATTCAACAATGGGTAGCGAATGGTAATGCTTTTGCGATTTTAGGCAATCACGAAATCAATCTGTTAGCCAATGATGCCAAAGATGGTTCAGGTTGGTATTTTCCACAGCAATACCCAATAGACCAAAAGCGGTATCGTTATCAAATGATGGAAGAAACAGAAAAATCTGCTTTGGTGGATTTTTTGAATACACTTCCCATAGCATTGGAGCGAAAAGATTTACGCATTATTCATGCCTTATGGCAGCCTGAAAAAATTCAGCAACTGCGTTTGCTTGAAGAAAACATAACGCCGCAACAAGCGTATTTTCATTTTGAAAAATTAAGAAAAGAAGCCATTCGATTAGAGTCTTGGTTTGAGCAATATCAACAAGAGCACCATTATTATCATCATCATTGTCGCATAGAAACCGAGCCCATGCCCATGATGGAAAGCATTGCGAAACGAGATTTGTTTTGCAATGATTTTAATCCCTTGCGAAGTTTGACTTGTGGTACTGAAAATTTTGCTAAAAAACCGTTTTTTGCCGCAGGTCGCTGGCGAATGACCACACGCACAGCATGGTGGAATGATTATCAAGAAACAACGCCCGTGATTATTGGGCATTATTGGCGACAATGGCAACCCAAAACGCCGCAGGCATTATTTCCCGAACCACCCAATGCTTGGTTGGGGGCGAAAAAAAATGTTTTTTGTGTGGATTATTCCGTAGGAGCACGCTGGCGAATAAGAGAAAAACCAAGCCTCCATCAACCCTATCGTTTAGCAGCATTGCGATTTCCAGAAAGAATTTTAATTTTCGATGATGGCGAAATGGCAGAAACGATATAGAGATAATCTTTATTACAGCTTTTCAGGCAGCCTGAAAGTCTTTTTTTAGGCAGGGGGCGTTTTCTTAAAGCAGGCAAGCTGAAAGAGTTTTTCAGCCTGCCCAATGAACATGATCATTGAATACCGAACCATACATGGTATAGAAACCCCCATATCGTTGAGTTTGAGTCAATTTTTCAGGCAGCCTGAAAGCCAATAAAGTCAATAAAATCAAAGGGTAATGCGATGATGCATGTATATATATATATGCATGCATGTTATCTATGTGTACCGCTCATAAAAAAATCACACCGTTTATCTTAATAGGGCTTTAATATTTTTTCGGCTGGGGAGTATAATGCCCAACCATATGTATGAATTTAATGAATTTTATTGAATGATCGCTTGGTAGTAATGTTGTGCGGTGTCAATAAATTAAAGGAGAATAGCCATGAAATCTCAAAAAAACCCAAAATTCGTCTTCAACGCCATTATGTTGAGTTTGTTAGCAATCCCAGCCACCATGTCGGCGGATGTGGATATTGCTCAACAGCCGTTGTTTGGTGTTTCAAAGGTAACACCAGCATTGGTGCTTGCTTTGTCTGTGGAATATCCAACGGCGGGTATTGCTTATTCTCAAAAAGCATCGTTTGGCGAAGCCGAACTTGGGAAAAAATATATTGGTTATTTCGATAATGAGGCTTGTTATGAATATGTGCAAACCATAGGGCATGGCAATGGTGGGTTTAAGGCTAAAAATTACACCGATTTCAGTTATACCAATGCTTCTGGGCGATCTGTTGGTTCAGGTTATTCTGATGCTTATTTTAATGGAGAGCGTAAAGTTAATGCCAGCGGTGGTGTGGATAATTTTGTAAACTATGGTGATGGTTATTTCAGAAAAGTTGGCAAGAGTGGCAAATCAACTGAACTAAACTATACTGGTTTATGCAATCACAAAGAAGACCGAGACAGTTACGGCAGAGAATGGTCTGGTAACTTCCTAAATTTCGCCACAATGTCTGCTATTGATATTGTGCGTAAAGAATTAACAGGTGGCAACCGTGCCAAAGGTGTTGGTGCAAGTGAAACTGTTTATAGGAACGGTGATACTGCATCAGATACCTATTTGCGCCGTTCTATGATGTGGGACGCAGGGACGGATAATGTATACGATACCGCTGCCCAATTAGGTACTGATGAGAAATTCCGTACCTTTGATAAGTCAATGTATACACATGTCGTAAACGATCATGTTTTGATTGATTATCTTATTCCGCACAACTACATTGCGAGACTCAAAGAATACAACAACAACAACAATCAGTACGGTTGGCCGAAACATTCATCAAAACCAAAAGACATTGGTTGGGGCGATTTCTATGCGGCTAATGAATGTAAGTTTTCTAATTCAGATGGCATAGTGATCACCAATAACGGTACAGGTTTCCATGTGCATTTGTATGCTGGCATACAATATGATGCCAAAGGTGAGCCTATCCGTAATGTATACGGCAATCTTAATGGGAACCGTATCCAATGCGGTATTCCAAACACTGTGATTAAGGAAGATGGAAGTGTTTCTTCATCTAAATGGATGAATGCAGTCGTCAAAGTTGATGGCGATAAACCAAGAGGCTTATTGCAAGAATATTCTGAATCCAATGGCTTAAGAACAGCGGTGATTGGGTATATTTCAGATAATAATGCAGATGGTGGCGTATTGCGTGCCAAAATGCGTAATGTGAGTGGTGAAATCAATCCAGATAAGACATTCAAACAAAATCCTGATGGTGCTGCCGAGAATAATTCAGGGGTAATCAACTATCTTAATAAATTTGGTGATGCACAGCCATACGACACCAAAGATCCAGTGTCAGAACTGTACTACACTGCCATTCGTTATTTGCGTAATGGTGCTTGGGAAGATGGAGCCACAGAGCCCAAAACTGGCACAAAATATCCCTATACACTGCCTTCTCCGCTTACTGCATTTCAAAAAGACGCGTTCCCTGTGATTACTGACTGGGATGACCCAATGCAAGCAGATACAGATGTGGTTAGTGATACACGCGATGATAGGAAATGTTACGCACCTGCAATTATCGTGTTAGGCGACAGCAATACGCACGCTGATAACAATATCCCCAATTTTCCTGGTTCATCCATTGGAGACGCTGATAATGTAGCCAAAGAAAAAGATGGCACTACATCCTATCAAAAAGTATGTCAGTTGCAAGGTCGTTGTACTGATGAAAGTAGCAAGGACTACTGGTATGAATCATCAGGTGCCAACATTCGTGGTGCAGACCGTTACAATATGAAATACTCTCTTACTTGGGGCATGGCAGGTATGGCATATTGGGCAAAAACCAACGATGTGCGTCCTGATATTGATAAGAATAATGCAAGCAGAAATCCTGTGCATATTTCATCATTCTTCATTGATGTTTTGGAAGATAACAGATTGAAAACAGATCCTTATTTGGTATCTGGAGAGAACAATAGTACAGGTGGTTGGGCTACTCCTGCTGATGCAGATGGAAAAATTCTAAATGCATATTATTTGGCAGGGAAGTTTGCTTCGCCAAAGTATGAGGCAGATAAAACTTATACCAGAGATTATTTCGACTCAACCAAAGATGGGTATCGTTCTTTCTGGACAGATAGCCCCAAAGATGATCCAAGTCTTGCAACGACTTATCCATTGGGCATGCCAAGAAACTATGCCATTGCCAATAAACCAGAAGGAATGGCAGCAGCATTACAAGATGCGTTCAAAACCGTTGGTTCAACTAATGCCAAAATGCAAAGTGGCGTTAATTATAATAACGCACAAGGTACAGCACTTGACTTATCCGACGAAACAGGTTCTGGCACTTTGATTGGTGAAGGTTCAGGTGTCAGCATGACGGTTAAAGACGATGGCACAAAAGAATACACTCTCAACAATCTCAATGCCATTTTGAACAAAGCCAGAACAGGGCAAGCACCTTTAACTTTCCGTTCTATGTATGAAACGCAGGATTGGTCTGGTACGCTTGTGGCTGCCGTGATGTTTGATGGTGGTACAAGGTCAAATGGTGCTATGTACTCCCCTGCCGAAGTGGTTATTTGGGACGCAGGTAAAAATCTGTTTAATAGTTATCATGCAGCAAGTACCCCAACCACTCGCAATGTGGAAAGTCGTACAGATGGTGGAAGTTACGCACATTTGACAGGTAGCAATGCTGCTTTGTTCGAGAGAGCGATTATGGACACTGCGTTTGATGGTACCAACTATTACAGCAACTTACCAAGCACGGTTAGTGCCCAAGACTTGGTAAACTACATTTTGGGTAACTCCTCATTGGAAGGTGTTTCTTTACGCACTCGTAAAAACAGTTTGATGGGGACATCCATCTATTCAACTGCATTGCCTATTTTGCACAATACTGATTCAACAGGGGCAAGCAAAAAAGTAAAAAGTCCAACAGGTGAGTGTACTTATTTAAGCCCACGCACAGAAGACTTTGTAGTAAATGCCTCTAATGAAGGTATGTTGCATATTTTTGATATGACAGGTAGAGAGGTTTATGCCTATATGCCACAAGTGGCATTGCCTTATATCGCAAATTATGCATCACTTAATTACCAACATCGCTTTGTCAATGATGGTGCAGCAACTTTGCATGAAGTGTGCGAAGGTGGCGTTGCTAAAACTTATCTGGTCGGCACCACCGGTCGTGGTACCGCAGGTGTTTATGTAATTGATGTTACCACCAGTGGCAGACCAAACGGAAGCGGTTTCCACGCTGTCAGAGAAATTAACAACCATGGTAATGACAAAATGGGGCAAATGATTTCTCAACCATTGATGATGAATGATAGTGATGGTAACAATGTTTTGGTCTTCTCCAGTGGCTATAACAATTCAGATGGTAAAGGCTATCTGCATTTCTACAACATGACCACTGGTTCGACACAATCTGTCGCTTTGGGTGATAGTGGTGTTGGAGCACCATTTGGCTTTGATTCCGATAACGACGGCTTGATTGACCGTTTCTATGTAGGCGATTATAACGGTAAAGTTTATCGCGTGAAACAAAACAGCAGTGGTGGTTGGAGCAGTTCAACGCTCTTTGCAGGTGAAGGCTTACCTGTGATTTCTCGTCCATATGCTGCCAAAGTGCAAGATAAAACCGTTGTTCTGTTTGGTACAGGCGGATACTTGACCGAAAGTGATCTGTATGCCGCTGGACCAAACTATGCTTACGGTATCTTTGATGATGACACTGCCAGTCCTGCAGGTGTTGCTGTTGGCGGCTCAGTCGGGGATACTGGTGCATCTCCTTCTTTTGGCGGTGCTACCTCGTCTAACTTGTTACGACAAGAAATGGAAGTAACTTCTGTTACCAAAACTGCCGACAATGGTCGAGAACTTAAATACTATGGTGCAACTTCTAGGGAACTGGATCCAGAAGTTCATAAAGGTTGGCGTTTAGAATTACCATCAGGCTATGTTGTAACCTCTGATTCTGGGGTATATGGTCCTGCCAATGAAGTAACCACATACACCATTACCAGAGTAAACAGTGAATCTGGCTCTTGCCAGATGACAGGTTCTACCATGTTTGTGGCTGTTGATTCTTTATCGGGTGGCGCTTATAAAGAAGTTTTGTTCGATGTCAATAACGACGGTAAGTATAATGCTCAAGATATGTTTAATGGTGGAAGCATGGCTGGCGTTGAGGTTGATTTGCTCACAGGGATTGCTACGACTGCTAATACCAACAACACCGACAGTAATGTGATTATTTTCTCTGGGTCTGACACTGATGGCTCATCAGAAGGAGACACAATTGACGATACGAAAGAGTTGATCAATGGACTCGGCAAAGGTGGCAAACAATACCGCCGTATCTCTTGGCGTTTGCTAGCGCAATAATGCCTTGATGTAAAAGCCGTTTGATGAAAGTCAAACGGCTTTTTTGTGCTTTGCTTGATTAAAATTTCTGCAAAATATTGTGTTCTTTACTACCACTTTAAACCCTTCGCACATTTCGGTGTAATAGTCAAAAAAGGCATTCTTTCGGTATAAGTAATAAAAAAGTACTCCAAAATAGTAGCTTTTATTGTTTATGATGAAAATGGTTTTTTCAGTTTGCCTTTATCATAAATAGGCATAAATAACCAAAAAGGTGCTATTTTGGGGCAGCACCTTTGTTGTTGGTTATGCCAAATTTCTTAAACTTTTGAGCCTATGCAAAACTGGCATCTGTGGCACATTTCTTCGTTGTGCGTTGCTCGAAAAACATAACCTTTCTATTTGTTATGTCTTCGTTTTTCTGTGTTACTACAACTTTGAACGCTTCACACATCTACCAGTTTTGCGGGGGTTTCTTTTTGAATTGTTTTCAGCTTGCCTATCAATAGGCAGCCTGAAAATATTTGAAAACATAAAAGCAAAAAAGCGGAGAATTTTCTCCGCTTTTTTGATGAACGCTATTAAATCGTTTCTCTAATTTCTCTCCAACTCAAACGGCGGAATCCTTGATTTATTTTACAAGGTACTCTGATTGTTTGCAGACCATTAGCGGGGTTACCAGTTGTAATAGTGAATGTTTGAAAACCGTTTTTACATTTGGTGCCTGGTGGAATTTCTAAATCGCCATCAGGTGAAATGGAGGCAGCATTACCATCTTGCAGGGCACTGTTGCCATCAATTTCAGGACCATTGACATCAAACACTTTATCGGTAACCGAAAAGCCGTCTAAATGAATTCCGCCCACCACAGCACCTGACGCATCTTTATAGCCATTGATGTTGATGGTTTTAGGATTGCCACCTGTTTGTGCATCCAGTGCCATCACCCATGCTTCTGCATCGATTGCATCAGGATTACATGATGGTTTTGGATCTGTTGTGTCATCACTGTAAATCGTTGATGTGAAGATGAAACTTGCATTGCTATTGTTTTGGGCAGAAACAGTAGATGGGTCTGTTACGATGCGTTCGCCTTGTTTCTTGCCGTTATAAATTAAGTCCAACTTCCAACCATAGTAGGGGGTTGCATCTGGCGTGTAGGTGCTGTGCCCATTTCGTGGTTCTGTCGAGAACAAACGATAGCCCATTTCAACTTCTCCGCCTTGGTCATCTTTCAGGGTGCCTGTGGCTTGGGTTGTGATTTTTTGTGCTACCAAATCGGCTTCTGTGCGTGTTTTGCACCATGCTGGATTTTTTGTGCAATCAGCGTCAACATAATCCACTACACCGTAAATGGTTTGTACTGCGGTGGAATTTAAATCTTCCGCATACAAACTGGAACCCGTGCCAAAACCAACATAAACCGTACCAGAACCTTTTTTGTAATGAATGGTAGGTGCTGTGGTAATGGGTTTTTCAGGAGAACCTTTGAAGAGCATTTTGGCTTTCCATTCAGAGGTAGTCCCACGCAAATCAAAACGCCACATATTGCCGTTTTGGTCGCCCGCATAAACCACATCAGTAATACCATTACGATCCAGATCTACGCCCATAGGGCTTGCCAAGCCTGATTTAAACGAATCCAATGCGGTATCGCTGTCGCTATAAGTCGTTTTGATGGCTTTGATTAACTTGCCTGGTTTGTGCGAAGAAGTGTTGCTAATATCAAGTGGGCTCATGGAGTTAAAGCCTAAATGATCCAAAATAAACAAAGTGGGCACTTGTTTGTCATCAAGAGGATTAAAGCCACTTGGCACAATCGCCGCATAACGAACATCGGTAATTTTGCCAGCACTTCGCCCTATTGGTTCTACACGACCTACCTGTGCCCTGCCGAAAATGTAACCCATGTTGGCATCAACACCATCGTAAGCATAACCCAATTTTTGAGATGAAGTTTCCCACATCGGCACGCTTAAAGTATTGCCCTTGTCTAAACCGATTTTATCGCTGCCATTGTAAGCATAGCCACCAACATTCAAAGCATAAACCGCACGACCGCCTTGTCCCAATGTGCCAAGTAAAGTCATCATGCCACGATTATTTTCTTGTGCCAAAATGCTTGGTCCTGCATCGGTACGGCGATAGAACAACTGACCATTCACAAAATATTGATGTGGATTGCCTGATGTACCGTAATTTTGTTCAGCGGTATAAACCAAATTACGCAAAATGGTATCGTCTTCTGTTTGGCGTTTGGCTGTACCTGGAATATAGTTCATCACTTGTTCCCAGTGATTGAGTGTCGTGTTGCGTTTTCTGTAAATATGCACCATGCCGTCATTGCTGCCTACTGCCATATATTCATTAGGATCGCCAGGGGCTTTAACATCTGCATCAAGACTGGTTTTCTGTTTGCCAAACAGCATGATATTGCTGCTGATAACATCACCCAGTTCACGAGCATTTTCAATGGAATGACCATCTAATGAACCAGGATCGCGATCACGGTAAATCAGTTGTTCCACTCCATGAACTTTCCCTTTAAAAGTATCATCACGGTCTGTATCAGTTCGGCGTGTTAGCCATTTGACTAAATTTTTCCATTCGTTTGGGTTTTTAGATACCGCAACTTTCAGCCCGCCTTTATTGTGTGCTTCCATGTCTGGATTGATGTTAAAGGTTTCATTATTAAAATCTGATGAAACAGTTAACTCACGCACGCCATTGGGGGTGCTGACAATGGTGGTTTTGTTGCTGTAATCAGGCTGCGTGTATTCTGTGGTATCGAATTCGTCTTTATTCTCTGCTTTGCGTTTGGTGTAAAAACGCAACTGACTGAACCAGCGATCGGAGTCCAAAGAAGTGGTGATGGCGGTGGTTACTTTGCCGTCATCTTTGTTCGCAATCCCTGCTGCACCCTCACCTACATCTAATGTCAACATGGCTGCGTCAATATGTGCCAAAACCTGTTTTAAGGCTTCTTTTAAAGCACTCTCATCGACTTTATTCATAGAGAAATACAAGCCACCGCCTTTGGTAGCAGCGTATTTTAAAATGGTATCGCCTTTGACTTTGGGTGATGCCCATTCTTTGGCAGTATCCTCATCTACAACACGGAATTTGGAACCGACTTTTAACAAGGGTTCATTCCCTGATTTCTCGTCTGCTTTGGCGTTGTAGTTTAATGTGATGTACAGGTTGCCACGATAAGCACCGTGAATGAGACCTGACAAAGCCCCTACGGTTACTTTAATGGCTTCACCTTCTTTGGCTCCACCCCCATCGTGAGTTGCGGTTAAAGGTACCCATTTGCCATCTTCGTTTTCAACATAGACATAAGCACCAGGTGCAGGGTCATTAGTTTTGGGGAAGGGCGCGTAAATTTGACCTGTTGAACCAAAGATTTTGACTTCGTATTCAGGAAAATCATCAATGGTTTTTTCTTCTTCTTGTTTGCCAAAACCAATGGTGTAAGTGTTGATGTGTTGTTTACTCCAACGGCGAGAATAGTCCATCAACTCACCATCGGCATTGCGAATGGCTTTATCGTCTGTTCCGTCCCATGCTTTACCTTCCAAGTCTTTATCAGAACGCACAAAACCATTATTGGTGCTGTACAACAATGCTTTTTTATTGCCAAAAGCCGCCATTGCCTCATCTTGTTTTTCCGACATCCACATATACAAAGGTTTGCCTTTGTCGCTGATTAATGGGTATTTATAATCTTTACCGCGAGCGACCACATCGCCTTCATGGGCTAAATGAGCAAAAGCGTCCAAACCTTGCTGCTCGCTATACGCATTACGGCGGATCACATTATCCCAGCCCATATTGCGTTTATTGCCTTCAAAGTTTTTCAAGCCCATAACAGCGGCTTCTTTATCACTGATGCTTTCGATTACATCCATGTAGGGATTGATTTTGGTGTAAATGTAATCCCCTTCGCTACTGCCTCTGGGCGGATAATTATCACCATCTAAAATGGGTTTATGAGTGTATTTAACCGTATCTAAACTACGCACATATTTAGTACCCAATGGCAATAACCAAACCTCCGCGTATTTGCTGGTTCCAGGATGATAAACATCGTTGTAATGACGCATTGAGCGATAGGCTTGGCGATATGGTGTTTCGTATTTAGGTGAAGCAATAATGCCAGTACCTACTGGGGCTTCTGAACCTAAATCAGATACCGCCAAAATATTCCATTGATTTTGTTTTCCTGAAATATCAATAAGATAATCAGGATTGTCGTGTTTAAATAATGGGTCTGTGTGGTAAGCTTCGTAAAAAGGATGTTTCCCTTTGTCGGGTGCTGTACGGAAATCGCGAGCCGAAGTAATGATGATAATATTATTCGACTGACAACGATATTGAATCGGCGATACATATTGCACACCTTTGCTATCTCGCATGGCAGACTGATTGCCTTCACCAAAATCCACTTCGCCATTGATGTCTCCTGGAAGGCGAGCAGCGGCTGGAACATTTTGTTTTTTATATGCCGTTCGCAAACCACGATAATAGCGAGTCATCTCGTAATAAGCCGAAGTTAAAGGGGATTCGTGTGCGGAAGAAGCATTGCTGTTGGCAGCACCCCAAACAGGAATGCTGATGATTTGTTCTTGCAATTCTTGAATATCGCGACCAGTGCGGGTTTTAATCGGAGCGTTTAAGGTTGCCCCTACTTCGTGTTGATACAACTGTGCCACAATATCATCGCCAAAAGAAGTTGCATAGGTGCAGCCCATAGTGGCATAGTTATATGCACCGCTTTTTTCAAAACACATTGCGTCTGTGGCGTAATGTTTCATGGCAATATCATTCGGTGTATAACTGGAAATCCCCCAACGATAGTTAGGAAATTCTTCCACCAAACTGAACATCACTTTTTTCGCAACATCAATGCGTTTGCGGTGTGGTTGATTGGTGTATTCCCCTTTGTTATTCACCTGATTAAGATTGATTCCCAAATTACCAAGTCCTGGAATCTTGCCATCATAGGCGTAACGAGAACCATCGTAACTATTGTCCATAAATACCAAGACATTGGCAGGGACTTGTTGTGATTTTTTGGGTGTGTAATGTAAAGGCACTGGTGCAAACGGTACAAAAGGTGTACTTGCGTATGCAGATGCAGAGAATGCCACAAGAAGCACGGCGGCAATTTTTTTTAGTTGATGTTGCTGTTTCATCAAATACCCCTCTTTATTTAACTTTATCATTGGAAATCATACGATACCGCAAGAAAAAAGAACAAAAATCGGATAAACGGCTTGTTTTATGGATTTTCGAACTATTAAAGCTTATAAAAAACTTTTAACTTGGGGCTGTATTAGATTAGCAGTTATGATAGACTGCAAATATGAAGATAACGCATTGTAAATTAAAGAAATCTGTACAGAAGAAACTGCTTGAATTTTTTGTATTAGAAGTTACAGCAAGAAGTGCAGCCGATATTTTGCAGATTAACCCCAATTCTGCGGCATTGTTTTACAAAAAAAC
>JAGCOT010000082.1 GCA_017645365.1 Neisseriaceae bacterium | reverse complement strand
TATCGGCTGCACTTCTTGCTGTAACTTCTAATACAAAAAATTCAAGCAGTTTCTTCTGTACAGATTTCTTTAATTTACAATGCGTTATCTTCATTTTTGCAGTCTATCATAACTGCTAATCTAATACAGCCCCTTGTTTTTTACCATTTTGACGGTCATCAACTATCCACTTTTAACCCTTATCCACGAAGCAACATTTTTGTTGCAGATGATCCAACAGGAGTTAAAACAAGAAAAGCCCATGCAGAAAGGTTTGAAGAATATCTTGAAGAACTGATTAGCAATAACGAATTGATCGATGTTGTTGAAAGAGATAAGAATAATAAAACTGTTGGTGGATATATCGATTTATTAGGAAATGTCGTTATTCCTTTGGAGCATCATCGATTAGGAGATTTTAGTGAAGGTTTGGTTGTGGCATCAGACCCAGAAAATTCCAAATTTTTGGGTTATTTAAACAAAACAGGAAAATTAGTTATTCCTTATGAATACACCTCTGGAAAAATGTTTAATAAAGGTGCTGCACGGGTTTGTCAAGGAGATGATTGTTTTTACATCAACAAACAAGGAAAAAAAGTAGCAGACCCAAATCAGAAAAAAGCAACCACAAGCAAAAAACAAAGCAATAAAAAACAATCCAGCGGTAAAAGTGCTGCGGCAGGTGCGGTTGCTGGGGGCGTTGTCGGTGGCATTAAAGGGGGGATTATCGGCGGAGTAATTGGTGCGATTGTTGGTGATTGATTACTTAAACTACTCAAACAGGTGTTCTAAAAATCTTTCAGGCAGCCTGTTTGATCACACAGGCAACCTGAAACCTTTGTCAAACTGGTAAATTCAAAGTTGCAGTATCACAAAAAACGAAGATATAACAAGTAGAAAAAGTATGTTTCGCCAACAACACATAACAAAGATACCACAGATGCAGTTTTTGCAAGGCTTTCAGGCAGCCTGAAAACTATTTTCACCACAAAAAAAGACGGTTCAAACAAACCGTCTTTTTATTTTTAACGCATTAAGAAAAGCCGTGAATTAGTATTCCAACATCACCTTAATGGCTTTGTGGTCTGCTGCTTTTTCAAATACTTTGTAGGCTTCTTCCATTTCAGAGAATTTGAAGTGGTGGGTTGCCAATTTGCCTGGTTTCAATTTGCCAGAGCAGCAAGATTTGAGCAACATTTCTGTGGTATTACAATTCACCAAACCTGTGGTTAAGGTCATGTTTTTAATCCACAATTTTTCGATTTCGAAATTCACAGGTTGTCCATGAACGCCTACATTTGCCAAGCGACCGCCTTCTTTGATGATTTTTTGGCAAATATCGAATGTTGCAGGATAGCCTACGGCTTCCATTGCACAATCTACGCCGCGACCGCCTGTGATTTTCATCACTTCTTCCACAGCGTTGGTTTTGCCTGAATTAACGGTGTGTGTGGCACCCATTTCTTTTGCCATAGCCAGACGGTTGTCGTCCAAGTCAATCATAATGATTGTGGCAGGAGAATACAGTTGCGATGTGAGCAATACACTCATACCCACAGGACCAGCACCGATAATGGCGATGGTTTGACCTGGTTTCACACGACCATATTGCACGCCGATTTCATGACCTGTTGGCAGAATGTCAGACAACAACACTGCGGTGTCGGTGTCCAAATCTTCGGGCAATGGATATAAAGAATTGTCCGCCCAAGGAGTGCGAACATATTCAGCGTGTGTACCGTCAATCATGTAGCCCATAATCCAACTACCGCCTTCGCTTTGGCAGTGTGCATACAGTTGTTTTTGGCAGTTTTCGCATTTGCCGCAGTGTGCGGTACAAGCGATGATGACTTTATCGCCTTTTTTCCAACGGGTAACAGCGGAGCCGACTTCTTCCACGATACCGATGCCTTCGTGTCCGAGTGTGCGACCGTTCCATTGACCTGTTTTTTCGCGAGCAACTTGTTCGATTTCAGGGTTTTTGCCGTGCCAAATGCCTAAATCAGTACCGCAAATGGTGGTTTTGACCATACGAATAATTGCGTCTGTGGGTTCGAGAATAGTGGGTTTGGCGCGTTCTTCAAAACGAATATCGCCCTTACCATAATATACCATTGCTTTCATAAAACTTGCCTCCATCAATTTAAGTAGCTGAAAGATAAGCAGGATTATAATCACCCTGACATACGATTTGTTGTGCAATGAAGCATTGTTTGAGCATTATCAAATTTATTCATTTCCTATGTCATAATGACTTTTGCAACATAGTACATTTCGTGATACAAACCACTTTGATAAACTCTTCTATTCACCATCACCATGCAACAACTGGAATTTTTTGACATCATCAATCCGTGCAAAAACATTTGCACCAGCAACAGTAAAGGTTATTGTTGCGGTTGTTGGCGTACCCGTGATGAACGAATGCTTTGGAAAACGCTTAGCAATGAAGATAAAAATAATATTTTGCGTCTGTGTGCTATTCGCAAACGGCGGGATTTACTGCAACGCTACAAAACCGCTATGGCACAACAAATGCAACCCATTTCATCACAACTGAACTTATTTACCGATGAAGATGAAAATTCTTCTTAAATAAGTAATCCGCTATAATGCTCCTTTTTTAGCCAGTATGTTTTTATGAACATCAACGAATTCGATTTTCTTTTACCACAAGATCTGATTGCCCAACATCCTCCTGAAATACGCGGGGAAAGTCGTCTATTGGTGGGAGCTTCCGATCGAGATATGCAGGATTTATTCTTTTCCGATTGCATCTCTTTTTTTCATGAAGGCGATGTTTTGGTAGTAAACAATACCAAAGTCATGAAAGCACGATTATTCGGATATAAAGAAACAGGAGCAAAAATTGAAATTTTGATTGAGCGAGTGATTGACACTCATCATGCAATGGCTCATGTTCGAGCCTCTAAATCACCCAAAAAAAATACTGTTTTGATTTTAGAAAACAATATTCGTGCCGTTTGTGAAGGGCGTGATGGCGATTTATTTTTGTTGCGTTTCGATGATGATTATGATGTTTATACATTGATGGAACAAAATGGACATTTACCGCTTCCACCTTACATCACACGCTTGGCCAACGATGATGACGATGAGCGTTATCAAACCATCTATGCACAAGAAATAGGTGCTGTGGCAGCACCCACAGCAGGATTGCATTTTACAGATGAAATCTTGACGCAATTAAAAAATCAAGGCGTAATCGTTACTGATTTAACTTTGCATGTGGGAGCGGGAACATTTCAACCTGTACGAGTGGAAAATATCGCCGACCATCATATGCACAGCGAATGGTTTGAAATCAGTGAAGAAACGGTAGAAATCATTCACCATGCCAAGCAAAATGGCAATCGAATTTGTGCCGTTGGCACCACTTCTTTGCGTGCGTTGGAATCTGCCGCACTTTCAGGCAGCCTGAAAGCCACTCGGCAAGAAACCGATATTTTTATTACACCTGGATTTTCGTTTCATGTGGTTGATATGCTGTTGACAAATTTCCACTTACCGAAATCCACTTTATTGATGTTGGTGAGTGCTTTTGCTGGTACAGAATACATTCGCGAACTTTACCAACACGCTATTGAAAAACAATATCGTTTTTTCAGTTATGGCGATGCGATGTTGCTTTATCGTGCGAAGAATTAATCTTTTCCATCAAATTTTCACGCCAATGTTAATAAAACACTTTACAAAATCAAAAAACCGTTTATAATAGCGATCTTTCTCACCAGCCCAGGTGGCGAAATTGGTAGACGCAGGGGACTCAAAATCCCCCGCCGCAAGGTGTGTCGGTTCGAGTCCGACCCTGGGCACCACTCAATAAAATCAACGGCTTACAAGCCGTTTTTATTTTTGGTCTGACGGTCGTTTTATACCCTTTGTGCCTTGTTGTGCCAAAGTCAATAACGACAATGCTTTCAGCGGCGTTTTTGGCTGTAAGGCTTTATTCAAGCAAATTATTTAGCAATGCAGAATGCTTATGCAAATGTTCAGGTGCAAGATGAGCATAGCGTTGCACCATACTTGGCGTTTCCCAGCCACCCATTTAACTTCGCCTATTGGCTCGTTGAAACTTCAACTTAATTGCTTCGCAATCCTTTTACTCATTGCATTCGCAAAAAATTTTTGGGGCTGTATTAGATTAGCAGTTATGATAGACTGCAAAAATGAAGATAACGCATTGTAAATTAAAGAAATCTGTACAGAAGAAACTGCTTGAATTTTTTGTATTAGAAGTTACAGCAAGAAGTGCAGCCGATA
>JAGCOT010000081.1 GCA_017645365.1 Neisseriaceae bacterium | reverse complement strand
CGATTTGGCAGAATTATTGGTTTATGGCAACCTGAACGATTGGCATAATGGTTTTAGCATGCTTTCGCAATGGGCAGGAGAATTAAATCGTTCAGGCAGCCTGAACGATTATCTTGAAATTTTAGGTCATGATGTGATTGATGCTTTAAGCACTCAAAACGGTACGGATGGCGATGATGTTTTAACCTCAACAGGATTGCTTTCTCGCGATACGCTTAATGGTGGCAAAGGGCAAGATACGCTGATTGCTGGTTCGTCTTACACCATAATGAATGGTGGGGAAGATGCAGATATCTATGTTTTTGACGGTGATTTTGGTTCGGCTGAAATTCATGCGTTAGACAATGATATGATTGAATTAAAAAATATCAGTATCCATAATCTTCAATATTCAAGAAATCAAGATGATCTCATTTTAAATATTGATGATAAATCTATCACCATTAAAAATATCTTTAATCTTGAAAATAATACGCAAAAACCTTTGCAAAAAATTGTTTGTTCCGATGGTGAAATTAGCATCGAACAAATCAAAAATCATTTAATTCAAGATGATGGTAATAATAACGATATTATTGCTTATTATTCTGATGATACTATTCATATTTTTGATGGCAATCATACGATTGATGCTCGTGGCGGAAATGATACGATAATTATCCAAAACGGACAAAATCAAATTGATGCGGGCGATGGCAATGATATGATTGTTTTGATGGACGGCAATAACCATGCTTACGGCGGTGATGGCGATGATGTTATTATGGCAGGTCGTGGCGAAGATTTATTGGAGGGTGGAATTGGTTCGGATCGTTATATTTTCCAACAAAATTTCGGCAAAGATACGGTCTTGAATTTTAATCCCAATCAGGCAGATAAGGATGTTTTAGATTTTTCAGGCAGCCTGAAAAGCACTCAAACAAAAATCATCAGGCAAGATAACGATTTGATTATTCAGGAAAAAAGGCACCCTGAAAATATTTTAACCGTGCAAAATTTCTTTGAAAAAGATGGTCAAGGAGATTATGCCGTGCAGGAAATCATTTTCAAAGACAAATCATTGGATATTGACGCCATCAAAACCGCTGTGCAACAAGATTCTTGGGGCAACGACACGCTTTACGCCTACGCCAAAGGCGATATTTTGACGGGCAATTTTGGTCATGATTTGTTGATTGGCAATATCGGCAACGATACGCTGCTTGGCGAAATGGGCAACGATACTTTAAACGGCAACGCAGGCGATGATGTGCTGATCGGCGGCATTGGACACGACACACTTCACGGCGGCGTGGGCAACGATGTTTTGAATGGCGGCTTTGGCAATGATATTTATATCTTCAACAAAGGTGATGGATGCGACAGCATTAACGATTTAGGGGGTAATGATACGCTGAAAATCAGTGCGAATTTGAGTGAATTATGGTTTGCCAAAGAGGGTAAAAACCTGCAAATTAGCCTCATTGGTAGCGAAGATGCAATAACGATCAAAAACGCTTTCAGCCTGCTTCATCGTATTGAAAGCATTGAAACCGAAGACGGTCGATCGATCAGTTATAAAGAAGTAAACAACATCATCAATACGCAAAACGGTTTTGCATATGACAGCCATCTTTCAGGCAGCCTGAATGATCAGATGTTGGAATTTAACCAAACACACGGTATTTTATAGCATTCCCCATGCAGGGGCATTGCAAGCAAAACCGAAAGGCGTTGCAATCCTCTGATACATGGAACGGATTAGTAAAAGTTTCAAGCAGGCTGAAAGCATTTCCCATGCAGGAGATGCTTCCCTGTGCAGGGGCACTTTCCGTGCTGGGACTACCGTCATTCTGAACGAAGCATAGCGAAGTGAAGAATCTTGATTCAATATTTAAGATTCTTCGCTACGCTCAGAATGACGAAATAGCAAAAGTTTCAGGCAGCCTGAAAAGGTAAGTTGAGATAAGGTAGCAATCGAAACAATCCTAAATAGGCAACCTGAAAGCACTTTCCGTGCAAGGGTAATTCCCGTGTAGGGAATAAGAAAAGGCAAGTTCAAACAAACCAAAACAAGTAGGCTGAAAGGTCAGTTTTTACAAGGCATGAAGAAGTTTATCAGGCAGACTGAAAAAAATTCCAATTAGACTGTTGACATTTGAAATTATTGGAGTGTATAATATTGACACTTGATTGATATTGATAAATTCAAGGATATTTACAAAAAATTGTTGATCAAATTAACAATTAGTCTGAAAGATTGCAAACGATTGAGTAAGTTCCAGTGATGTTTGATTTTTAATGGGGTTGTGATGAATAAAGTATCATATTGGTGTTCAATATTTATGGCTTTTTTCTTTTGTTCATTAGTATACGCAGATGTATTTTTTTATGGTACATTTAACAAGCAATGGGATGTATGCCTTTGGGTGGCATTATTTCACCAGAGCAAATTTTGAAAGATTTATATGTTAATCGCAATAATGATTGTTTTGCAAAGACTTCATATGATGCTTTGGAAGCGGATTGGGAAATTCCAGTCTACGAAAATGCAAACACTTATGACCAAGATAAAAAGATTAAACAAAATCAACTATATAATGTTAGCGTGCGGAATGCTTGGGAACCTAAATCTTTTTTTAAAAGAGAAATGGCGGATAAACTGGAAGTTGTGTTTTATAAAGATAAAAATGGAAATCCTTACAAATTGGAGGTTAGAAGTCCTACTTTTTATGACAGTCTTATCGATTATAACGATAAGTTTCCTAGTTACTTTAATCTACCCAAACCCAGTGTTCGCTGTGATTTTGATAAAGATTTGAGAATTTTAAAATCAAAATATAAAAAAGATGATTACGGCATTTATTCACCATATTGTGACTATTTTTGGAAAGGAGATAAGCATGAAGTAAAACTGAATATTGAATATCCTGTTACCCATCATGGGAAAGTAGTACTTCCCGGTGCTATTAAGTCTTTTGTTTTTTTAATTAACGCCAATTTAGAAAGGAACTAATTATGGCAACATTTTCGCAAACGCTACCGCAACCCTTAATCGTATGGGTTTAAATGATCAACAAATATCGGAAGCGACGATGTCATCACCATTGAACAAGGCACAACTCTACTTCATCGCATTGAAACCATTGAACTTGATGACGGCAACCATTTGAGTTTCAAAGAGATGAACAATATCATCAACACCCAAAGCCATTTTGCGAATTCATACACCAACGATGCGTATATCGCGCAGCAAATGATTGAATTTAATCAGAATAATGGGATTTTATAAGGCAGCCTGAAAGCCTTCCCCATGCAGGGATTAAAACAAACCGCCTTAAATTTATGGCGGTTTGGGTTTTGATAGGTAGCCTGAAAGCATTCCCCGCACAGGCAGCACTTTCCGTGCAAGGGGGAATGAATAAATGCAAGTGTTTAAGTGAATGCACAGCCTATTATTAAGGCAAGCTGAATAGGCAGCCTGAAAAATCAACCGCTCAATAAACTGGGCGGTTGATTTTTGTCTAATTAAAATTTTCAGCTTGCTTGAAATCTCTATGAATTATTTCTACGATAAAAGTTTTGTAGCGAACTTTGCAAAATCATGCATCGGATGGGCTATTTTTGGTACAATCGCACATCTTTTCAGGAAGCGTTAACTTTATGAATATTATCGAAAAAGCCTATACCTTTGATGATGTTTTGTTGGTTCCAGCACATTCGCAAATTCTTCCACGCGATACTGTTTTAACCACTCAACTGACGCGAACGATTCGCTTGAATCTTCCTTTGGTTTCTGCCGCTATGGATACGGTTACCGAAGCTAAATTGGCGATTTCTATGGCACAAGAAGGTGGTATTGGGATTATTCACAAAAACATGACACCTGCTCAACAAGCAAGGGTTGTCGAAAAAGTAAAGCGGTTTGAATCTGGTGTTGTGAAAGAACCTGTTACCATCACTCCCGATTTGTCTGTTGGCGAAGTAGTTGAAATTTGTCGTAAGAATAAAATTTCCAGTCTTCCTGTTTTAGAAGATGGCAAAGTAGTGGGGATTGTTACCAATCGAGATTTGCGTTTTGAAAAACGCTTGGATCAAAAAGTTGCTTCCATCATGACAGGTCGCGATCGTTTGGTTACTGTTAAAGAAGGTACCCCCATTCAGGATGCCCGCGAATTGATGCACGAACATAAAATCGAGCGAGTTTTAGTCATTAACGATGATTGGGAATTGCGTGGCTTGATTACTGTGCGTGATATTCTCAAAACCACAGCATTCCCCAACGCCAATAAAGATAGTGAAGGTCGTTTAATGGTTGGGGCGGCCGTCGGTGTGGGGGCAGATACCGAAGAACGATTGGCACTGATGGTGGAAGAAGGTTTGGATGTTGTGGTTGTGGATACAGCACATGGGCACAGTCAAGGTGTGTTAGACCGTGTGCGTTGGGTCAAACAACATTATCCAGATTTGCAAGTCATCGGCGGTAATATTGCCACCGCAGAAGCCGCCAAAGACTTGGTTGCCGCAGGGGCTGATGGCGTTAAAGTGGGTATTGGTCCTGGTTCTATTTGTACCACGCGTATTGTTGCTGGGGTGGGCGTGCCACAACTGACTGCGATTCATAATGTTGCCGAAGCCTTAAAAGGAACAGGAGTGCCTTTAATTGCCGATGGCGGTGTTCGTTATTCTGGCGATTTGGCAAAAGCTTTGGCAGCTGGGGCTCATGCAGTGATGATGGGTGGAATGTTCGCTGGGACAGATGAAGCACCTGGTGAGATTGAACTTTATCAAGGTCGTTCGTATAAATCTTATCGTGGTATGGGTTCGTTGGGTGCAATGAGTCAAGGCTCTGCTGACCGTTATTTCCAAGATAAAAACAGTTCAGATAAATATGTTCCAGAAGGGATTGAAGGTCGCGTGCCTTACAAAGGTCCGATTGTGCACATTATTCATCAACTGATGGGTGGATTGCGTTCTAGCATGGGTTATTTGGGCTGTGCATCTATTGAAGAAATGCATCACAAGGCACGCTTTGTAGAAATTACCGCAGCAGGTATGAATGAATCCCATGTGCATGATGTGCAAATCACCAAAGAAGCACCGAATTACCATACTTCTCGATAATGGAGGGTATATCGATAAAACCAATCTGTAACCATGATTATTGGCAGATTGGTTTTCTTTATAACAGGCAGCCTGAAACATTTTCAGCCTGCCTGTTAGACGAGCAAGATTTTTAAACATGAAAGCAGCAGTATCATGAGTTCTTTTTCTGAATTGGGATTAAGTCCAGCCATTTTGGATGCCATTCATCAGCAAGGATATAGCGAACCCACGCCGATTCAACAGCAAGCCATTCCAGAAGTTTTGGCAGGGCGTGATATTTTGGCATCAGCACAAACTGGTACGGGAAAAACAGCGGCTTTCATGCTGCCTGCTTTGGAACGCTTGCGTCATTATGGCAACACCACCACATCGCCTGCGATGCATCCTGTGCGTATGTTGGTTTTAACGCCTACGCGAGAATTGGCAGACCAAATTGATGCCAATACGCAAGCGTATATTCAAAATCTTCCTTTGCGTCATGCGGTGATTTTGGGCGGTGTTTCTATGGATGTTCAGAAAGAAACATTGCGGCGTGGGAATGAAATTGTTATCGCCACAGTGGGGCGTTTATTGGATCATGTGGAGCAAAAAACCATTCAGTTGAATAAGGTTGAAATTTTGGTTTTGGATGAAGCCGACCGCATGTTGGATATGGGTTTTATTGACGATGTTCGCAAAATTATTCAAATGCTCCCTGAACATCGTCAAATTTTGCTTTTTTCAGCTACTTTTGCCCCAGAAATTCGCCGTCTGGCAAGCGATTTTATGCAGGAACCGAAAATCATTGAAATTGCAAAAAATCGTGCCTCCTCCAATGTAGAGCAACATATGATTGCGGTTGATAAGTCCAAAAAACGCATTTTATTGGAACGCATGATTACCGATTTGAACATTTCGCAAGTCATTGTGTTTTGCAAAACCAAAGTTAGTGTGGATCAAGTTACGCGTCATTTGAAAGGGCGAGAGCTATCGGTAGCATCATTGCATGGCGATAAATCGCAAACTGTGCGACAAGAAACCTTAAACGCTTTCAAGCAAGGTGATATTCGTATTTTAGTGGCAACGGATGTTGCGGCACGCGGTTTGGATATTTCAGAATTGCCCTATGTCATCAACTATGAATTGCCATCGCAGGCGGAAGATTATATTCATCGCATTGGTCGCACAGGCAGGGCGGGGGCTACTGGTGTGGCGATTTCTTTGGTGGATGAGGACGATAAAAAAATTTTTGACACCATCACCGAACTGATTAAAAAACCTTTGCCATTGGAGCAAATTTCAGGCTTTGAAGCCAGATGGTTAAATCCCAATACCGCCGATAGAGGGAAAATGACTCCATCATTCAAAACGACTTCTTCTGACCATGAATTAGCTCGTCAATGTGAGCGTATTCCAGGCAGGAAAAAATTTTCACGCATGCGACAAAGAGAAGTTTGTGCATTATTATTGCCTAATTTTGGAGTGAAATAAAGATATAGAATTTTCAGGCTGCCTGAAACAGGCACCCTGAAAGCCATTTCAAACACTAACCACGAAAGCATCATTATGAAATTCATTAAATTAACCGATTTGGATTTATCGCAAAAAACAGTACTCATTCGTGTAGACATGAATGTTCCAGTAAAAAACGGCAAAATCAGTGATGATACGCGTATTCGTGCATCGCTTCCTTCGATTGAATATTGTTTAAAACAAGGGGCAGCGGTCATTATCATGACGCATTTGGGGCGTCCTACCGAAGGCGAGTTTCGTCCAGAAGATGATATCGCCCCAGTGGCAGACCATTTGGGTGAATTGTTGGGCAAAAAAATTCCTGTTTTAAACGATTTGCAAAAACCAGTCTTAAATAGTGGCGATGTCGTGATGTTGCAAAATGTGCGTTTGAATAAAGGCGAGAAAAAAGACGATGAAAATTTAGGCAAAGCATACGCTGCATTAGCGGATGTTTTTGTGATGGACGCTTTTGGTACTGCCCATCGTGCCCAAGCTTCCACACACGCCGTAGCACGATTTGCCCCAGTTGCTTGTGCAGGCATTTTACTCACCGCAGAGTTAGAAGCCTTATCGCGTGCATTGCAAAATCCGCAACGCCCATTGGTGGCAATCGTGGCAGGCAGCAAAGTTTCTACCAAACTGACCGTTTTAGAAACATTGGCAGATAAAGTTGATGGGTTGATTGTCGGTGGTGGAATTGCCAATACATTCTTAATGGCAAAAGGCGTGAATGTTGGGGAATCTTTGGCGGAGGCAGATTTGGTTGATGAAGCACGCCGTATTATGGAAAAAATGGAAGCCAAAGGCGGTTCTGTGCCTTTGCCTACTGATGTGCGTGTTGCCAAAGAATTCAGCGAGAACGCCAAAGCCGTAGTTAAAAATGTAGGCGATTTAGAAGCAGATGATCGCATTTTGGATATTGGTGATGAATCTGCCAAAGCGTTGGACGAAATGTTGCAAAAAGCAGGAACTATTGTTTGGAACGGTCCAGTCGGTGTGTTTGAGTTTCCAGAATTTGCCGCAGGAACGAAAGCATTGGCACAATCCATTGCCAAAAGTTCGGCTTTTTCTATCGCTGGGGGCGGCGATACTTTGGCAGCCGTAGCACAATTTAATGTAACCGAACAAATGGGCTATATCAGCACAGGTGGCGGTGCATTTTTGGAATTTTTGGAAGGAAAAGATTTGCCAGCAGTTTCAGTTCTTGCTGAACGCGCATAAAAAGTGGACAATATTTCAGGTTGCCTGTTTTCAGGCAGCCTGAAATATTAACGAAAGCGAACACAATGAAATCATTTTTGTGGGTTGCCATAGGCAGCGGTATCGGTGGGGCGTTGCGGTATGGCGTTTCGTTAATAGTTAAAAGTGGCAGTGGTTTTCCATTATCTACTTTATGCGTGAATACCGCAGGTTCGTTTTTATTGGGATTGATTTTTGCCATATTCAACAAAAATAATGCGGTGCAAAGTGATTTGTTTTTGTTGTTAAGCGTTGGCGTATGTGGCGGTTTAACAACTTTTTCTACTTTTAGCAAAGAAAGCGTGCAACTGCTGCAACAAGGATTGTATGGCATTTGTGCCACTTATATTTTGAGCAGTTTCATTTTGGGAATTGGGGCAATGTTTTTGGGCATTTATTGTGTTCAGGCAGCCTGAAAATGGGCTGATAAGGTTTTCATTATGAGAAAGATAGCAGTACTATTATTGGCTTTGGCTTTAACGGCGTGTGCGTCCCAATCGTTTGACCAGCAAGTAAGTGCCTATCATTTTGACCAAGAAGATATAAACAAAGGGCTTATTTTGGTTCGTGTTTCATCATCAGGCAGTCCAATTTCAGATGGCATGGTGTTAGGTGGCTTAAAAACAGGAGCGTTTGGGAATTCCAATTCTGTACAAGGCATTGTGGAAGCCTTGTCAATTCCTAATGCAACGATTGCGGTTGCAGGGGCGGGGGATGCTTTGAATAACGCTTATTTGGAGGCAGCGATGAAAAAATATCAAGGACAAAGCAGTGCAACGGTGTATGTTAAAGCCACTCCTGCTAAAATTGAAGCATTGAAAAAAATCGCCCAACCCAAAGGTATTACGGTAAAAGGCAGAACACAATAGTTTCAGGCAGCCTGAAAATAAGGTTTATTTTGACGCAGTCAAAATCGTTATTGACGAAGTCAATAACTGGTTTGCGAAGCAAACAAACCGCAATTTCTGCAAAGCGAAGCGAGGCTAAAATAAAGTTTATTTTGACGCAGTCAAAATCGTTATT
>JAGCOT010000080.1 GCA_017645365.1 Neisseriaceae bacterium | reverse complement strand
TATCGGCTGCACTTCTTGCTGTAACTTCTAATACAAAAAATTCAAGCAGTTTCTTCTGTACAGATTTCTTTAATTTACAATGCGTTATCTTCATTTTTGCAGTCTATCATAACTGCTAATCTAATACAGCCCCAAAATTTAAGTAAAAGAATATCCTGTTTTTTACAGTATATTCCGCTTGAAGTTATGACTTATCATTGTAGCAAACAATCGTGGTGTGTCAATTTGTTTAATGACGATTTCACAGCACGAAAAGAATGCCGTAGCAAATCGCAAGATTTAAATGATGCACACAATCTAATGATTTGGTGGGCAAGGATGCCAACCATTGGCATCGCCAATCCATGATACACAATTATAGCCCACCCAGATTTGGGGGCAACTATATACCACCTATTTTGCGTCAAAATCATCACAGATTGACGCTTTTTTGCGACAGGTCAACATATAAGCCCAAAATCAAAACCGCATAAAATCGCCATTTTTTGACAAAATCTCCCAAACCTTGTGTAGAAAAGGTTTTGGCTTTCGCCGAACGCTGTTTCAGCCTGCCTGCCTATTAAAAAGGCAAGCTGAAAATATTTCAGCTTGCCTGTTAATCATTCCTGCATAAGAAATATCTTGCACAGAAAATGCTTTTCAGGTGGCCACCTATATAAGCTTTATTTTTGTTATAGTTATCTTTCTTTATAAATCAGGAGAAGCAATAATGAAAAATTACATCATTGGTTTAGATTTAGGCATTGCGTCTGTGGGTTGGGCGTGTGTGGCAGTGGATATTTTTACCGATAAAGACGGTAAGGAGCAGGCACAGCCGATAGGTTTGATTGATTGTGGGGTGCGGTGTTTCAAGGAAGCGGAAGTTAAAGATAAAACAAAACCAGCAAGTTTGAATTTTGCTCGCCGTCAAGCACGCAGTCAAAGACGCACCATAAAACGCCGTGCATCTCGTATGCGTGAAGTGCGTAAGTTGTTGTTCAAACACGGTTTATTAACAAAAAATGAGTTTCAGGCTGCTTATACGCAAAATCCCAAAAATAAACCTGTGGATACAACCTTTTTCAAAAAACGCAATCGGAAGTTATTGGATGCCATTGATCATGCTCATAATCGTCATATTGAGCCGATAGGCGAAATATCCCAAGATTCTTCACCTGCTTCGCAGGTTCAGAATGACGGTAATCATTTTTCAGGCAGCCTGAAAGATAATGAAAAAGCCTTTTTTTCAAATGTTTGGCAGTTAAGAGTTGAAGCCCTACACCGCCTATTAACCAGAGCCGAATTTGCGGCGGTGATTTGTCATTTGGTGAAACACAGGGGTTATCTTTCCACAAGAAAATCGGAACGCAAAAATGCGGACGAGCAAACGGGCAAAATGTTGGTAGGTGTTGCCACAAATGAAAAATTGATTAAGGACGGTGTTTATCAAAGTCCTGCGGAAATAGCGGTTTATTATTTCAAAAAAGAACACGGTCAAATGCGAAATAAGCAAACGCTTGCTTACAAACGCATAAGCAAAGGCGAAAACAAGGGGCAGTTTGAATTAGATGCACAGGGTCAGAAAATTCCCATTATTAAAGACGGCGTTCATCAAAAAGAAGGCTCTTATTTGCACACCTTTAATCGCCTTGATTTGGCAAACGAATTACGCCTAATTTTTGAAAAACAAAAAGAATTTGGCAATGTTTATGCAACGCCTGATTTATGCGGTCAATTGTGCCATATTTTGATAGACCAAAAACCTGCTTTGCAAGGGGACGCATTGAAAAAAATGTGGGGCAAATGTTCGGTTTATCCTGATGAATTGCGTTGCCCCAAAGCGTCTTATTCGGGCGAACGCTTTGTGTGGATTTCTAAACTCAATAATTTGAAAATCAATAATAAACCGCTCACCGAAGAACAACGGCCATTACTTAAAGAATTGCCGTTTGAACAAAGCAAACTCACCTTTACGCAAGTGCGTAAAAAATTAGGGCTTGCAGACAACGCTACATTTAATTTATGTCGTTATGTTTATGATAAAGACAAAACCGCTGAACAAAATTTGGCGGATAGCGAAAAAGCAACGCTGTTTGAAGCCAAGTTTTATCACGAAGTCAAAAAAGCCTATAAAGATTTGCCAGATGAATGGGGCTGCCTGAAAGATAATCACGCAAAATTAGACCAAATCGGCGAAGTTTTGGCGTTTTATAAGGAAGATAAAGACAGAAGACAACATTTAGGTGATTTTTCTAATGATGAAATTGAGACAATTTTGGAACTTAATTTTGATAAATCGCTGAATTTATCACTGAAAGCCATTCGTGAAATTTTGCCGTTTATGGAAAACGGTTTGCGTTATGACGAAGCCTGTACGCAGGTTTTTGGCAACCATTACGGCAGAAGTAAAAACAAACAAGCCCACGACAAACTGCCGCCGATTGATAAACAAGACAGCGACACGCCCAATAATCCAGTGGTATATCGCACCATTACGCAAGCACGCAAAATTATTAACGCCATTATTGCCCAGTATGGACAACCTTTCAGGGTGCATATTGAAATGGGGCGAGATTTGGGCAAAAGCCGTGATGAACGCAATAAAATTGAAAAACGCCAAAAAGAAAATCAAGCCGAAAGAGAAAGAGAACGAGAGCGTTTTATTGAAAATCACGGTTTTGAACCAAAAGGCAAGGATATTTTGCTGTATCGCTTGTATGATAATCAGCACGGCAAATGTTTGTATTCAGGAAAACCCATTGATTTAGAACGAATTTTTGAAAAAGGCTATGTGGAAATTGACCACGCTATTCCCTTTTCAAGAAGTTGGGACAACAGCCAAAATAATAAAGTTTTGGTGTTGGGGGCAGAAAATCAAAACAAAGGCAATAAAACGCCGTTTGAATGGTTTGGCGATGATGAACAACACTGGCGTGAATTTGAAGCAAGAGTTAATTCTTGCCGTTTTTCCTTGCGTAAAAAACAAAATATCTTACGCCGTGAGTTAGAAGAAGGCTTTATTGAACGCAATATTAACGATACGCGTTATGCCACACGCTTTTTGAAAAACTATCTTGAAAACCATTTAGCGTTTTCAGGCAGCCTGAAATATACCGATAAACAAGGCACAGAACACAATTATAAAAAAGTCTTCGCCCCACAAGGGCAGATTACTTCACTGTTACGCAACTCGTGGGG
>JAGCOT010000079.1 GCA_017645365.1 Neisseriaceae bacterium | reverse complement strand
TGACCGCAAATCTTTCCCACTTTTCTTGAAAGAATGTGAGTTTAGATTTAACTATGGGACACCAAAACAGCAACTCAAAACATTGCGAAAATGGTGTGGAATTTAACAATTTTTTGGGCTAATCTAATACAGCCCCAAGAAATATGCCACAGATAACAGTTTTGCATAGGGTTCGATAAAGAAATATCTATTTTGCAAATATTTTTTCAGGCTGCCTGAAATACTGATTTATCCTTCAATAACCATACAGCGTGATAAAATAATCGGCTTTAATTGCTTTGATTGGCAAATATTTTAAACCGTTTCTTGAAAGCGAAATATTTATGGTACGAACTCGTTTTGCCCCTTCTCCAACGGGCTTTTTGCATATTGGTGGTGTCCGCACCGCTTTATACTCTTGGGCATATGCCCGCAAAAACAGTGGGAAATTTGTTCTGCGGATTGAAGATACTGATTTAGAACGCTCTACCGAAGAATCGGTTCAAGCCATTTTGGACGGCATGCACTGGGTTGGTTTGGATTACGATGAGGGTCCGTTTTATCAAACCAAACGCTTTGACCGTTATCGTGAAGTGATTCAACAATTATTGCAATCTGGACACGCTTATTATTGTTATTGCACCAAAGAAGAATTAGAAATCATGCGTGCCAAAGCAGAAGTTGAAGGTTGTGCCACTTACGACCGCCGTTGGCGTCCTGAAACAGGCAAGCAACTTCCTGAAAAACCTGCTGATATTCAACCTGTGGTGCGTTTTAAAATGCCTACCGAAGGCATCACTGAATGGCGTGATTTGGTTAAAGGCGACATTGCCATTGCCAACGATACTTTGGACGATTTGATTATCGCTCGTGCTGACGGCAGTCCTACTTATAATTTCTGCGTTGTTGTTGATGATTGGGATATGCAGATCACGCATGTGATTCGTGGGGACGACCATGTCAACAACACGCCTAAACAAATCAATATTCTGAAAGCACTCAATGCTACTATTCCGCAATACGCTCATTTACCAATGATCTTAAATGAATCAGGCAGCAAAATGTCCAAACGCCGTGATGCAGTGAGTGTGGTAGATTATGACAAACAAGGCATTTTGCCTGACGCCATGCTCAATTATTTGGCTCGTTTAGGTTGGGGACATGGTGATGATGAATTTTTTACAATGGCACAATTTATCGACTGGTTTGATTTAAAAGATGTAAGCCCTGCATCAGGTCGTTTTAATCAAGAAAAATTACTGTGGCTAAACGCTCAACATATCAAAAATACTGCTAACGACATTTTAATTCAACGCATTGTGCCTCGTTTAATCGAAAAAGGAATCAGGCAGCCTGAAAGTGTTGATTTGCATCCTGTTATGGCTTTGGTAAAAGAAAGGGTTCATGATCTCAATCAATTAGCCGATGAATGTTTGTATTTTTATCGACAATCCATTCCTACCGAAGCAGAAATTGCCAAACATTGGGCGGAAGAAACGCCTGCACGCATGGCTCGTTTTGCCGAACAATTAAAAAATATCACTGAATGGAATGCAGAAAACATTCATGCTTTATTTGCCCCTTTTTGCGAGGCAGAAGGCATCAAAATGGGGAAACTGGGTATGCCTTTACGATTATTAGTTTGTGGCACTTCCAAAACGCCATCGATTGATGCCGTATTGGCTTTATTGGGTAAAGAAGAAGTTTTACGCCGCATGAACAACGGTTTACCACAAGCATAAATCTTGCCTCATTGTTAAAGAGAAACGGTTCGAAACAGAACCGTTTTTCAGTATCAATTCATCAATCACACTGGAATTAAGAGTACAATCCAGCAGTTTTGAAAAAGTAATTTTTGTTATGCAAACACAACAAATCTGGGTGGTCAAAGTTGGTTCATCTTTGGTAACCAATAATGGTCAGGGTATCGACCATACGCGTTTATCACAATGGGCAGAACAAATCGCCCAGTTGAAAAAACAAAATATTCAAGTGATTTTGGTTTCCAGTGGTTCTATTGCTGCTGGCGTCCAGCGTTTGGGTTGGGAAAAACGCCCCAAAAAACTGGATCATCTTCAAGCTGCCGCTGCTGTTGGGCAAATGAGTTTGGCTCAAACTTATGAAAATTTGTTTGAACAACATCAAATACATACCGCACAAATTCTCTTAACCCATGATGATCTTCGCAATCGAACTCGCTACTTAAACGCACGAGGCACCCTGCAAACCTTGCTGGAATTTAATATTGTTCCGATTATCAACGAAAACGATACAGTCGTAACCGATGAAATCAAATTAGGTGATAACGACACTTTGGGGGCTTTGGTGGCGAATTTGATTGATGCCGATTTATTGCTGATTCTCACCGACCAAAAAGGTTTGTACGATCAAGACCCACGAAAATCGCCCAATGCTCGTTTAATTCCTGAAATTGCCGCATCACACCCTGATTTAGAATCTATGGCAGGAGGTGCTGGCAGTAGCGTTGGCACGGGGGGAATGTATACCAAAGTTACCGCTGCCAAACGGGCTGCATTGGCAGGCATTTCCACACGCATTGCTGATGGCAAAGAAAATAATGTTTTATTGCGTATTGCATCAGGAGAATCCATCGGTACTTTACTCACCGCAGGTGAAACTCGCATTAAAGCAAAACAACAATGGCTGATGGGGCATTTGCGTTTTTCAGGCAGCCTGAAAGTCAATAAGTGTGCGGCACAAGCCTTGTGTCAAAAAAAATCCAGTTTACTGCCTATCGGGTGCATTGCTGTGGAAGGGAAATTTCATCGCGGAGAAGCCGTTTCTGTACTCGATGAATCAGAGAATGAAATCGCACGCGGTTTGGTTAATTACAGTAGTGAAGAAATCGCCCGTTTATTGATGCAACCCTCATCAGAAATTGAATCTATTTTGGGTTATATTGCGGAAGAAGAATTGATTCATCGCAACAATATGATTTTGACCCATTCATAATTTTTCAAAATAAAGTCTTTGCAAAACTGATAAAAGTGTTCAAAGTTGCACCGTACTTCAAATCGAAGAGGTAATGATGGATTTAGAAGATGTGTCCGTATTTAATTGAGTGTATTTATTCGGACAATGGCAGGGGATATAAAGGCACTGTTCATCACCCATTTGGTCTTACCTGTTTTCAAAATGGGATTAACCAAAAATTTACTCAACCAGCCCTGCCACAAACCAACGGTAAAGCGGAAAGGGTAATTAGAACACTGATGGAGATGTGGCATGATAGAATGGAGTTTGTCGATGGCGAACACAGAAAAAAAAGAATTGTGTCGATTTATCAATTTTTAAACACGGTTAAGCCTTACGCAGGATTAAAAGGCGAAACACCCTTTGAAGTCTTGCAGGCTTCATTCTCAACCCGTTGTGTAAATAACGCAATATTTTTAACAATTCGAGAAAGTGTCATTTATTATTTCCTTTCTGATAAAGCTTACACCTTCTTCTTTCATTGACCGCCATTGACCCGATAAACTTCCCCAAGTTAAAGCTTCATAGCAGAACAAGCAATAACGATCCATATCTGTTTTTTTCAGTTCCATAGCTACTTTATTAAGTGGCTTAACTTGTGTTGCATCTCTTTTCCCATGATTCTGCTTCATGAAATAAATCCATGTCATAATAAGCAATAAGCAGTCTTTACTCTTGATTACATAATCTTGTACTTGTTTATAATCGCTCTCAAACTCATCAAGCACAAAGTTAAATTTGACTGCAAAATAAATCGAATAGCACAGGCTCTCATAATCATTTAGATTAACTGCATTTCGATATATTGTATCTGAAAGTGATTTAATATCGTCTGTATCAACTTCATACGGTGTAAATACATACTCTTCCATCAAGTGTAAAAGGTAAGGATAAAGCGTTGCCATATGCATGAATCGTTTTGCAGCCAGTCTCTTTTCATTGTCAGCGAGTTTTGATTTTTCAGTTTTTTGATAGCATAATTGATTATTGCGAAATTGCCAGTTTCCGTTGCCAACATTAAAGCAGTGTCAATAAATGTATTAACCTGTGGATATTTAACCATTCCTGACTCCCCTACCTTGGGCAAATCATTCAGTTGATGTTTCCAGTTTTTCTCTAAACCAATAGGGAGTTCAACAATCTTTGTCTTCTTATGATTCAAAGACAAATCAAATTCACGAAGAGCTTCTTCAAGATCTTTTAGAAATCGTTGTGCTTCATCATGACTGCCAACATAGCAATCGTAGTCATCTATATTCCTGACATAACGATAGCTCTTATCATAGAGCTTCTTATCTATCACTGTCAGAATAATCTCTGAAAGCAGATTGGAAGCATGCGGTCCAATAAGAAGCCCATGCGTTTCACCATTACGCATATCTGAACATGCCTTATCAATCCTGTTATACCATTCGTTTTCCTTGCGAACTGTTTTCTTTGCTTGCTCTTTTCCAACCAGAGCCCACGGAATAGAATGCGTGTAAATGCTGGGGAAACATGTGGATATATCAGCCTTGACAATAAAGCGACTTGTCCCTTTGTCATGTATTAGCAGATCTAACTCTGGATTACCATCTGTTCGCCAGTTTTTTTTATAATTCATCTTAAAGATACGCTCTTTTCCGTACTCTTTGCGAAGATGAATTCGGCTGATACGATGAGCCTGCCCAACCGTCTGATTATGGAAATGAGCTTGTAGTTTATCCCAATTATCTTTAAGTTCAGAACACACTATTTGGTACTTAAATGGATTCGGTATTCCCATGAGACGAGATATGCTGATATTACGCATTGCCCGAAAGGTTATGTATTCATTCCAGCCCGTTTTAAACGGAATAGATACTGTTTTACAATAATCGAAAAAAGGAACAGCAGTAAATACGGGAGGAAGCTTTTCAGCAAAGAAACCGTATGCGAGAAGACCTTCGTAAAGTTCATCGGAAGAAATCTCATCCATAAAATCTGTGTACTTTTTATTCACTGAAAATTCCTTTCTTTCGTTGAATTATTGTATGTAGATTTTTTGTATTCAACTTCGTGTTACCTTGTTAAGAAACGATAGGGGGCTGTATTAGATTAGCCTCAAAATCTTTATTGACGAAGCCAATAAAGGATTACAAAGCAATCAAACCGAAGTTTCTGCGAAGCGTAAGCGAAGCTAAAATTTTTGCCACCAAGCAAAAAAGTATTAAGAAAGTATAATGGCATTGAGCACAAATCTTTTCTACTTTTTCTGAAAAATGTGAATTTAGATTTAATTATGGAATACCAAAACAGCAACTTAAAACCTTGCGGAAATAGTGTGAAATTGAGCAACTGTTTGGGCAATACAACCAAACATTTAGTAAGAAACACAAACAGCACTACGAACAGTTTTTTTAGGCGTACAGAGCTTGATATTGTGCGATTGATCTATTTCAATATAACGATTTTCCGAAACATAACGAGCATTCGGCGAAGCTCTTAAACGAAAGCGATCCGCGGGTTCTGCCCTTGCTTTTGAAGTAAATGCAATATCAAAATATTCTGTATGAGTAACTGGCAAATCTGGCCATGTAGTTGAATTCTTCTTGTACCTATAATTCTGTGCATAATAGCGAGTCATAAAATCATGATTCTCCATCAATGCAGCACGAGCTTCTTCCAAACGATGCTTTTTCGCAATACCAGAATAAGAAAAAACAGAAACTACCGACATAATGGCTATGATTGCCACAACAATCATGATCTCTTGAAAAGTAAAACCCTTATTTCTCAGTTTCATGAATAACTAATCCACAAAAACAAAAGACGAGCACTCGTGGAAGATATTATCCAACTAATATTCTTCCACTTAACGCACTATGAAATTCATACTTCAAAAGTATGAACATTGGGAAAAACAACTCTCACCTTCATACAACTGCCAATAAAAAACAATACCCAACTACTTTTTATTGACCTTCGTACTTTTTTGTGATGCGGACTTAACGGTTGAAGATACATCTTTAGATGCTTCATGCGTTTCAGCAGTAATCTTCTTCACCACTTTGGGAACTGGTTTATTCGAAACTTCAATATCATTTCGAATTTTCTCGAGTATTTTATCGCCAATACCATTAACCTCTCTTAAATCATCTTTTGATTTGAAAGGTCCATGCGCCTTTCGATACTCAACAATAGCATCAGCTTTTACCTTACCAATACCAGGCAAAGCCTGCAGCTCATCCGATGTTGCAGTATTGATATCCACCAAAGCAAAGGCAACAGAAAAACCCAAGGATGCTATCAACATGAACAAGAATTTTTTCATAACTCCTCCCCATTATTCTATGCGAATGAAAGCACCATAGAACCAGTTTAAACGAAAACTTCCCTAATCACCATCATGGTGATCAGAAAAATTATAATCAAAACTGATCAACAGTTTCAGATAAAATTACAGGATTTCAGTAACATTTCTTGCCGCACGCTTCGCGTCCAAGAAAATCAAGCCTAATTTTGCACCCTCACGAGCGATTACAGTCAGTACTGCGTCAGTACCAGCATGGGTCATAAGAATATAACCGCTATTACCTTTGACCATCACTTGTTCTAAATCGCCACGATTTAATTCACGTGCTGTACGCTCACCCAAAGCCAACATCGCTGCGGCCATAGCACCCACACGATCTTCATCTACATCTTGTGGCAACAAAGCAGCCATTGTTAAACCGTCAGCTGAAATAATCGCAGATGCTTCAATATCTGCAGAAGACCCATTTAAATCGCTCAAAATAGATTTAAGCATTTGCTCGCGCATAATCCATACTCCAAATTAAGTTAACACTTTGATTATAAAAGTTATTTACCATAACGACGGTACATCACCTGCACCAACTCAACAAAACTGTCATTTTGCAACTGTGGATTTCCACCAATCACAAGCACCAATTTATTCTCTCCATAATACATGGGGAAGAAAGCCAATTCACTGCGTCCAGAAGGATCACAAACAGCCCAAGAGTTTTGGTTAATGTTCAAGTTATTTTTAACTAGTAGTGCATGTTGTTCACTTAATCGAACAACTTCACCAGCCAACGCCGCAACCTCTTCAGCAGATTCATGATGAAAACCTGATGTGGCATAATATAAACCGTCATCATTAGCAATGAGTGCCTTACCTGTATCCGATAAATCACTTAACAAATTAGGCAATCGTGCTTCCATTGATTCTTGAACCATTTGTGCTGGGGTCTCTTCCCCATACAAGAATTCCAAACGCTGCAAACGATACAAAACACTCAATGCTGCATCAACATCATCAGTTCCAGACCATTCTAACAAACTCTCTTGACTAATCGTTTGCGTTTTTTCCATTAACAATATGCCATGTAACAATTTACGACTTGGATTTAAATCCGAGCCAGCAATAGAATAATACGCCCCAGCAGGTGTTACACGCGGATAGAGATGTGTCTGCAAAGATAGATTGGTATCCATATATTACGCCTCCAACCCTGGATCAATCGAAAATAATAATGCCACGACTAAATGCTTCACATCATTAGGTTCACGACCATCTACTTCAAAAACAGGAATATTCAAGTTGCATTCAGACAAAAAATGCTGATACATCGAAATACTCGGAGATGATTTTAAATCCATCTTCGTAATACCAATCACGACAGGAGCATATGTCAATAAATCCTTGAAAGCATCTAAAAAGAACTCCAAATCCTTCAATGGTGATGGACGAGTGTTATCCAACATCAAAACCAAGCCCAAAGCACCAGTACTCAAAATCTCCCACATAAAGTCAAAGCGCTCTTGTCCAGGAGTTCCATATAAGTGAACTTTGGTTTCCTCGTCCAAATAGATGACGCCATAATCCATCGCTACAGTAGTATGATCTTTACGTGCCAAAGTCATATCCGACGCCATAGCATCAGTAGTGATAGGTGGCTCATCACTAATCGCCGAAATTGCAGTTGTTTTTCCAACACCAACAGGACCAGTAAAAATAATTTTGCTTTCTATCATAAGAATTTCTCGACTATTATTCGTTATCTTTAACCGCTAACCGACTCATCAAGCGTTGCAGCATACCTGTGGATTGTGCTTTGTATTTTCTTCGAACCACAATACCATCTTCCTGCAATCCATTTCCTTGAACCTTATTATCCCCAGAAACCACTCCTTGACCAGTCATTTGAGCATCTGGAACCAATAAACCAATCATGTATGTCGCAGCAATAAAATTAAGCAAGTCACTCAACTCAACTTTTAATATTTTGTACAAAATATGCAAATTAGCAGTCGTTTGAGTCATAAACGCCGATAAACGCATTGAATCTGAGATTCGAGCAAAACGCGTTAAATTAGGCCAGCCTTTTAAGCGAATCAAAGTATCTGGTTTAATCGCTGATAACAAACGACCTCGACAAGTCCAAACAGCAAACTGCCACAAACAAGACTCAAAACTTACTTTTGCCTTGCGTTTCCACTCTGGATTATCCGCAATAAATTTTGTTGTTACTTTAACTTCTTCATCTTGTTCACACAATTCTTTTAAATCATTAGGTGCAATTGCTAACAAAATCTTTTGAATTGATGGAAACACAATCAACAGGGGTTTGTCCTGATATACCAAAGCAACATCTTTATTTTGAGCACAAGCAGCACGCAATGCACCTAACAAACCAACATCTGCACTAAATAATTTAATTCTCGCTGTTGGCAACTGCTCCTTACGCTGGAAACGACGAACAACAAATTGCTCATCATCATCATTCCCTTCTGCATCTTGCTTCGCTCTTGCCAAGCGTGCCTGCCTTTTCTCCTGTCTTTCCTCTTCCGCTTTTGCACGAGCGAAATTAGCCTCATCGGGATCAAAGAAACCCTCCCCTTTCATTACCGCACGGATCAAAGGGAAGAGATTTTCAGTACGCACAGGTTTAGGCAGATATGGCACCCTGAAAAGAGGCTCACTCACCGAACTAAAAATAGCAGGCAAGTCTGGATATGTCTGTCTAAATTCATCCCAAACCGCAGTGCCACTAGGACCATCAACATCTACTATCGCTAATTCAGGCTGATCATTTCCAGATTCAACAACCTGATAGCGTACAGCACCATGCATCTTAAACGCCATACGAAAAATGGCTGTTTTTTTCTCATCCATTCCAGCAAGAAGAATATTCACTACTGGTATTTTAGCTTGCATATCTTCCTCTTTCTCACAATGTTACTTATTCATTCTTTGTGTCAAATGACTCAAAGCAATAGCTGCTGCTTCTGGCAACTCAACACCCAAGCTACGCACTTTAACCGAGAAGTCCTCAAAACGCCCCCAATTTTCAGAGCGTTCATACAAATCGAACAACATTGAATAAAGTTGTGCTTCCTGTGGGTTTGCCAAAATGCCATTCTCCAAAGTAATAGTAGCCTCATCAATTTGACCATACATCAATTGAGATTCTGTTTCTTGTAAAATAGCATCCACACCACTACCAACCACCTGGTTATATTGCGACCTATCCTCAACAACCAAAGGTAGCATTTGTGCTTTAACAACGCTCACGGAAGTCGGTATGTACTCATAACGCACGCCAATTTCACGCAAAGATACTTCATCGGGATCCTGTTCCAATTCTGTGAAGACTGGATGACTACCCAAGGTATAACCCCAACCTAGCATCCTTTCCTTCACTACACGACCATATTTGCCCAGAACAAAATACAAATTCCATAAGTGCTCGGCATAATTATTGATGTTGTTATTATGAAAATCCAAACTCAAAGCATCAATCAACACACCAGCAGGGCGTTTTGACTCTCGCACCGCATGATTGTATAAAGAAACCGCAGACACATAAGAAACTTCTTTTCCAAGGAAACGAGCAGCTTTTTCTTCTGACAAAAAAGAAATAATGGTAGAGCGCTCATCCGCGTTAGTACCCGATGGAATATGTTTGAAACCATGCACCAAAGGCTTGCGTGCTGCAAGTTGAGCGATATAAGTAGCACGCTTCCTTTGAGCCGAAGTTTTGAAAGCATCTTCAATTTCTTCTTCCGCATGAGACTTGGGTGTTTCTGTTGCAGGTACTTCAAGAATACTCTCTTCTTTGACGATATTGGTAGCAACCTCTTCAACACCCCAACCAAGATGTTTTTCGGCAAACACACGCAAGCCCAAATTGTTAGGGTCGAGCTCAAACGCCATTTTCACAACATCTTCTAACTCATTGCGTTCAAAAGTGCTATGATAATCCTCTAAACTTTGAACAAAGCCGTCTAAATCACCAGATTCTAAATACAGACCACACAATTCAAAGATAAGTTCTTTGGGTTTCTCGTCCCGCACAGCCAAATAACTTGCCAAAGATTGAGCGGCTTTATCGAAATACCCAAACTGTTTATAGACATTAAATTCGGAAAGATCATCTACTTCTGACACCGAAATTTCGGCAGCCTGACCACTCACCCAATTACTATCATCTAATTCAAACGTTTGCTCTAACTCAATCTTACCTTCTTCACCTGACAGAGCGGCGTTATCTATTGTTGTAAATGATTGGCTTTCACTCACACCTAAACTCTGTGCCATCTTTCCAGTAGACACAGGTGTTCTGACTGATGGTGTATCTTCTTTTGCTGCTTGGTCTTGTTTCTTTTTGACTTTTAGAAGAACAATCAACAAAACAATTAAAAGAAGACCGACAATAAGAGTAATCAAGATAACCCCTTTATCTTTTCAATTTTTCGAAAAACTTGATACAGAAACAATCCAAATCCAACACAAGCTTTTCAAAACAACAAAACCTTATAGAAGATCCAAACCGCACTCTAAATTTTCAAACCAATCTAGAAAACGATTTACCATTACTTTACCTTTAAACGACGCTCCATGTTGTGGAACAATCCACTCAACATCCAAACGGCGAATGGCATCGACCCACAGACGACAAGCTTTATTGCCCGACATGTAGTGGCGATGGAAGCCATCACCGCTACCGCGTGTTAAGAAGTCGTTAAAATCTTCCCAGACCCCAGCAGCTTCTTCACCTGATACCAAAGATGCACCAACATCACCAGAGAACAAGATTTTGCTGACTGGATCATAAACTTGGAAATTACCAATAGTATGAAGATAATGTGCAGGAACTAACTTCAATGGAGAGCCACCCAAAGAAATATTCATGCCTTCATAAGGAATTGGAAGCATACGACCCACTGTTGCCCCTTTAAGGCAGAAGTGTGGAATGAAGCGCGCCCATTCTGATGCAACAACAATGCTTGCATCAGTAATCAACAACCAACCATTAACGGAAGCAACGATGTCTGGATCTTGATGAGAGGCAAACACATAACGCAAATGAGATGGTAAGAAATAGTCCGCCATCTCTGCAAGAAGATGTTTGTATGTCAAATTACCACCTGGATCCAGCAACATGCCTTCACCATTGTGAGCAATCGCAAACTGGTTCGCTTGAACGCCCTCACCCTGAACAAGTTCGGTAAAGGCAATACACTTATGAACTCCATCATCGTATAAAACCGTAGCCATTCACTACCTCACTTCCCTTTAAACCAAGAAAATGCAACTTCAAGATACATCTTCTTCTGCTCTAAACAATTACATTGGCGTGTACTTTACCACAATTTATGCCGAAAACACAATCACCACGATAATTTTTTATCATTATTTATTGCTCAAAAAGTGCAATGGACTCAACATGGGTTGTGTGTGGAAACATATTCATAACCCCAGACGCCTTTATTTTATAACCTTTTGAGCACAATATTTCTGCATCTCGTGCCAATGTTGATGGCTTGCATGAAACATAAACGATGCGTTTAGGACTGTGTTGATTATCCAACATTTGAACCAATTCAAATGCTCCATCTCGCGGTGGATCAATCAGCCATTTATCGCATGAAAGCCATTGCTCTGCTTTAAATTCGGCAGGTTTAAATAAGTTGGCAACCTGAAAATTACATTGTTCTGATAATCCATTTAAACTTGCATTGTATTCTGCACGATGAATCAATGCTTGTGAGCCTTCAACACCCAAAACTTCTGCTCCGCACCGTGCCATAGGTAATGAAAAATTCCCTAATCCACAAAACATATCTGCAATTTTTTCTCCTGACTGTGGCTGTAACAAGTGCATGGCACGAGAAATCATGACTTCATTCAGTCTATGATTAACTTGCGTGAATTCCGTTGGATGAAAGGTCATCTCCAAATTAAATTCAGGCAGCCTGAAAGATAGTTCTGGTGCAGTTTCTGGGTAAAATGGATACAGCGAATCTTCTTTACCTGGTTGTAGCCATAATTGAATTGGGTATTGAGGATTTTGATGTTGGTCAATAAATGTTTTCAGTATTTGCTTATCTTCTTCCGTAAGTGGTTCCATGATGCGAAACGCCATAACGGTCAATCTTGCTCCTACTGCCCATTCTATTTGAGGCAATCGCTCACGAATGGAAAGTTGATGAATCACTTCTCGCAAAGGAAGAATCAAATCTGAAATATGTTTTGGCAGCACTGAACATTGTGTCATGTCTGCAACAAAGGGAGATGATTTTTCGTGAAAACCAACCAATACTCCTCCTTTTTTGGCAACATATTTTACCGACATTCTTGCCCGAAAACGGTATTCCTGCGAAATTCCGTAAATAGGAGGCAAAATACATTCTGGTTTGACTTTACCGATGTGATGCAATGCGTCTTCTAAAACACGCTGTTTCATAGCAACCTGTGCTTGTGCATCTATATGTTGCAAGGCACAACCACCGCAAACGCCGAAGTGCGGACATATTGGCTTGGTTCTTAATGTTGAGGCACGCTGAATGGATAATGCTTCGCCGATTGCATAATTTTTCTTCTGACGCAATAAACGATACTTGCTTACTTTCTCGCCAGGTAAAGCATTCGACAAAAAACAAACTTTGCCGTCCATTCTCGCAATACCGCGTCCTTCTTCGTCCAATCCTGTGATAATCAATGGTTCTGTATGATTCATAGAAAATTTTTCCAACTTCATAACCATATTGATGATGGTTGATTAAAAATGGCTTTTATATTCTTTCAGGCTGCCTGAATATCGTATCTTAATGGCTTTTATTTAAATTTGACAAATATTCCAAAATAAAAACGCTCTGCAAAACTGCTGAATTGAATATATTTCAAAGCGTAGCAATATCATTTTTGATAAAGTTAAAATCCTTATAAATAAAGGATTGTAAAACAATCTTGCTTACTTTCTGCAAAACTAAATCGAAACATAAGGAGCCAAGTTAAAGCAAGTTTTTGAACAATGCACAACAAAATAATGTCCCATAAACGCCAATTTTTCAGAGATTTCTAAAAACGCGACAATCGCTATGGCAATAAAAAACGAGATTTGATGAACACTCACCAAACCCCGCTTTTATGGGTTTCCAATCAGGATTATTCTTCAACGCCTGTGTAAGGTTTAACGCTTACTGTTTTGCGATTGAATGCACCTTTTACTGCAAATTGAACATAGCCGTCCACTTTGGCAAACAAGGTGTGGTCTTTGCCCATACCAACATTTTCACCCGCATGAAAACGAGTACCACGCTGACGAACAATAATAGAACCTGCTGGAATTAACTCGTTACCATAAACTTTAACGCCCAAGCGTTTTGCTTCTGAATCACGACCGTTTTTAGAGCTACCGCCTGCTTTTTTAGTTGCCATGAATAAAACTCCTTATGGTTTAAGCAATTGCATCAATGCGAATTTCTGTGAAATTCTGACGATGCCCTTGACGCTTTTGATAATGTTTGCGACGACGCATTTTGAAAATGCGAATTTTCTCGCCACGACCTTGTGCCACAACAGTAGCTGTTACTTTTGCACCAGAAATTAAAGGGTTCCCCACTTTAACTGCATCGCCATCAACAATCATCAAAACGTCATTCAGTTCGATTTTGCTGTCGATGTCTGCTGGTATCTGTTCTACTTTCAATTTTTCGCCAACGGAAACTTTATATTGTTTACCGCCAGTTTTTATGACCGCATACATTGACTTAAACTCCAAAAAATAAAAACCCCTGTACAAACCATTTGAACAGGAAACTGAAAATTCTATACAAAAATATGCTACCTGTCAATAAGTGATTGTCAAGCCGCACTCGAATTAAACTTAATCACCTTGATTGTCATATTTTTGCACCATGCGTTGATAAACCGCATCTGGCAAATAACGCTTGATAATGTTTTGCCAGTTTTTAGGACCAATCAAACCTTTAACCATCGTGGAAGATATTTCGGTATATTCACGCGGAGGCATTAGAAAAATGGTAGCAATTTCAGGATGCAAGTCGGCATTAATATGCCGCATAGAGCGTTCAAACTCATAATCAGAAGCCGTCCGAATACCACGCACGATAAAATCGGCCTGCATTTGTTGAGCAAATTCAACCAAAAAAATATTTTTCATCGACATCACACGCACATTATTAAATTCTTGTGCTAATGCTGTGAGCATTTCCACTCGTTCTTCTATGGAGTAAGTGCATTGTTTGTCTGGATTTTCTCCAACCGCAACAATTAGTTCCCCAAACAATTGTTGTGCTGTACGAATCATCCATAAATGCCCATTGGTTGGCGGATCAAAACTCCCTGCATAAACCGCTCGATTCATCAATACCACCTCTATCGTTTTTGAACAATCACAGAACCAATAGAATAACCTGCACCAAAACAAGAAATGACACCCAAATCACCTTGTTTTAAATCTTCTTGATGCAAATGCAAAGCGATAATAGAGCCTGCGGAACTGGTATTCGCATAACGATCCAGAATAATGGGAGCTTCTTTTGCACTTGCTTCGCGACCCAAAATGCGTTTGACAATCAACTGATTCATATTCTGATTGGCTTGATGCAACCAAAATCGTTGTATGTTTTCAGGCTGGATATTCAATTTTTGCAAATGTTTGACAATATGCTCTCCTGCTGCCTGCGACACTTCTTTGAAGACTTTGCGACCCTGTTGTTTGAACAATTTATCATCGCCAAATTGATGTTCTGGATCACAATGATTAGTAAAGCCAAAATTATTGCGAATGTTATTGGAATAAGTGGTGCTCAATGATGTGCCCAAAATAGCAAAACCTCGATGTGCATCATCAACCAAATCTTCACGCTCCAATAACATTGCCGTTGCCGCATCTCCAAAAATAAAATGACTGTCGCGATCGCGAAAATCCATATGCCCAGAACAAATTTCTGCACTAATCACCAAAACTCGTTTGGCATTACCACAGGCAATGGCGTTGTATGCCGTTTGCAAGCCAAAAACGGCACTCGAACAAGCAACGCTCATATCAAAAGCATATCCTGTTGAACCCAAGGCAGCCTGAATTTCAATCGACACCGCAGGATACGCCCGCTGCATGTTGGAACAGGACAATAAAATCATATCCACATCAGCACCTGTTAAACCGCGTTGTTTTAAGGCATCTTGTGCTGCTGCAACACCAATTTCTGCTTGAAGGCACAATTCATCATCGGGGCGTTGTGGCAAGCGTGGACAAAGAAAATCAGGGTCTAATAAGCCTGTTTTTTCCATCACATAGCGAGATTTGATTCCTGATGCCTTTTCGATAAAGGCACTGCTGGATTCTTGCTTGGCGACTAATGTACCCGCGGCAATTTCCTCCGCATGTTGTTGATTGTAATGGACAACATATTGATTGAATGCGGCAACCATTTCATCGTTGCTGATGGAATAAGGAGGTGTATACAGCCCTGTGGCACTTAAAATAACAGATGGTAACGACATATGATAATTCTCTGGCAATTTAATTTAAAAGGGTTAAGTATAACGGTTATCACAAATATTGTGTTTTGCAATCCAGCAATTATTTGGAAATAGATTTCAGGCTGCCTGAAAAAGGCAGCCTGAAAAAATTTGGCACACCCGACAGGGATCGAACCTGTGGCCTTTGGCTTCGGAAACCAACGCTCTATCCAACTGAGCTACGGGTGCAAAAGAAACTGGCGGATTTTATCAATTTCAAGATGATTGTGCCAAGTGGGAAAATATCGAAAATCTTTTATGATTTTTTGTATAATGTCGCCGTTTTTGTTGATTTATAAATTGTTAAAGGTACGCAATGAATATTCAATCACAGCGTGGTTCTTCCACAGTTACACTTATTGGGGCACTTATTGTTGCAGTTTTAGCCATTATTTTGTTGGCAGGTTTGTTTACTTCTGGTTCTAAATTAGACCCCGAAGTAGCAGATGAAATCAGCACGGCAGGTCGTATTCAACCTATTGGACAAGTAAAAGTTTCCGATGGTATTCCAGCAGGTTCTCGCACTGGGGAGCAAGCATTTGAAAAAGTTTGTTCTCAATGCCATGCTGCGGATTCTACTACTGCCAACTCTCCTAAATTTGGCAATACTGCGGATTGGGCTCCTCGCATTGCCAAAGGCTTTGACGCTTTAAAAGAATCTTCCATCAACGGTTTTGCCAACAATGCCATGCCTGCACGCGGTGGGGCTTCTTATTTAACTGATGATGAATTGGCTCGTGCAGTCGCTTATATGGCCAATAGTGCTGGGGCAAAATTTGTGGCACCAGAAGTTCCTGCTGACGCAGCGGCAGAATAATCTATTTTTCAAATCCATCACCATGCGTCTTAAAATTTGGGGCTGTATTAGATTAGCAGTTATGATAGACTGCAAAAATGAAGATAACGCATTGTAAATTAAAGAAATCTGTACAGAAGAAACTGCTTGAATTTTTTGTATTAGAAGTTACAGCAAGAAGTGCAGCCGATA
>JAGCOT010000078.1 GCA_017645365.1 Neisseriaceae bacterium | reverse complement strand
TTGACCGCAAATCTTTCCCTCTTTTCTTGAAAGAATGTGAGTTTAGATTTAACTATGGGACACCAAAACAGCAACTCAAAACATTGCGAAAATGGTGTGGAATTTAACAATTTTTTGGGCTAATCTAATACAGCCCCTTATCTTAAATATACCCTTGACGCTGCTTATATTCAGCAATTTATGATTGCAAATGCAACTGGAACAGCACAAAAAGGATTTTATCTAAATCAGGTAGAAAAACTTCTAATCCCCCTACCGCCCCTTGCGGAGCAACAACGCATTGTCGAAAAAGTCGAACAAGCCTTTGCTCAATTAGACAAGATAGACGCATTACAAGCACAGTATCAAGACAATCTCACCGCATTTTGTGCCAAGTTACTGAAACTTGCCATACACGGCGAACTCTCCGCCAAATTCCGCCGTGAGAATGTTACCCAAAACTCCGCCCCCACTGTCATTGCGAGCAAGCGTTGCTCGCGTGGCAATCTCCTAACTATGGAAAGCACCGCCTTTGACGAAATCACCGCTTACAACGCAAAGACGGCGAAAATTAAAGAGCAAAGAGAAAAACTTTTAGCAAAAATAGACAAACAACTGAAAGCCGAAAAAGGCACAAAGCGAAAAACAAATACTCGTCATTCTGAACGAAGTGAAGAATCTTTAAATTTAAATGAAACACGAGATTCTTCGCCTACGGCTCAGAATGACGGCAATGTTTCAGGCAACCTGAAAACCCCCGAAGAACGCAACGAGCAACTGAAACGCCTTTCAGGCAGCCTGAAAAATAAAATCAAATCATATCGCACCATTACACCCTTAAATCAAAACGCCGAATTTACACCGCCCTTTGAAATTCCAAATTCTTGGGCTTGGGTGAAGTTGGGGGAGATAGGCATATGGAAATCAGGTTCAACGCCATCAAGAGAAAAATCAGAGTTTTATATTAACGGAACAATAAACTGGTTAAAAACTGGTGATTTGAATGACGGATTTATTTACCAAACAGAAGAAAAAGTAACAGAACAAGCAGTAAAGAAAACGAATTTAAATAAAATCGGTAGCGTTTTAATCGCAATGTATGGTGCAACTATCGGCAGAATAGGAATTACACAAATTCCATTAACAACAAATCAAGCGTGTTGTGCTTGTGATTGTAATGCTTTAATTTTCAATAAGTATTTGTTTTATTTCTTACTACAAGCAAGAGAATATTTTTTATCCATTGCTTTTGGTAGCGGACAACCGAATATTTCAAAAGAAAAAATCACAGAAACACCAATCCCCCTGCCGCCCCTTGCGGAGCAGAGATTTATTGCGGAAAAATTAGAAAAACTGCTCGACTTATGCAAAAAACTAAAAACCAAGCCGTAATCGTTTGGTGCGTTTTCCATAGTTAGAAGATTGCCACGCCGTTATTTCATAACGGCTCGCAATGACGGTGGGGCGTTGTGCCATGCTCGCAATAACAGTATTCGCCCCACGCGAAGTGGTCAGGCTGCCTATCTTGGCATCAACAAAACAACGGCTTGGGCTTCGATGGCTTCTTGTCGCCCTAAATAGCCTAATTTTTCGTTGGTTTTGCCTTTGATGTTGATTTGCGTGGTCGTTATTTGCAAATCATGGGCGATGTTTTCTCGCATGGCGGCAATATGCGGGGCTAATTTAGGTTGTTGGGCAATAATCGTACAGTCGATATTGATGATTTTCCAACCTGCGGATTGAACTTTTTGATAGGCTGTATGCAATAGAACACGACTATTGGCACCCTGAAATTGTGGATCGCTATCAGAAAAATGCGTGCCAATGTCGTTGAGCCCTGCCGCACCCAATAATGCGTCTGTAATGGCGTGGAGCAGGGCGTCTGCATCGGAATGTCCGTCTAAACCTTTGCTAAATGGAATGGTAACGCCACCTAAAATAAGCGGACGATTTTCTACTAAACGATGAACATCATAACCTTGCCCAATGCGAATATTGGGCGTGTTGATTGAAGATTGCATATATGTTTCTACCCATAAACGGTCTTGTGGTGTGGTGAGTTTAATATTATGAATATCGCCCATAATTAAACGCGGTTGTATGCCGATGTTTTCGATTGCCGATGCTTCATCGGTGATGTATTGATGGTCGGTATTTTGTAAAGCACGATGCAATAAGGCAGCCTGAAAAACTTGTGGTGTTTGTGCCTGCCAAAAACCTGTGCGTGGTATGGTTTTGCTGATGTTTTGCTGGTCGTTGGAAAATTTCAGTGTATCCACCGTAGGCAACGCCAAAATTGCCCCTTGCGGGTCTTGGCATGCCATTAGCCGCTTAATGGCTTCAATACGAATACAACAACGGGCAGCATCATGCACGGCAATGCGGTCTTCTTCTTGAATGATTTGATTTTCCAATAAAAAAGCTACGCCATTGGCTACGGTATCCGCTCGCAATGCTCCGCCCAAACGCAAAACCAAAACCGCTTGTTTGTCGGTGGTTTCGTTTTTTTGGATTAACTGGCAGCATGAAGGTAAATATTCTTCCGACCAATATTCGTCATCAGGCGAAATGACTATCACCAATAATGAAAAACACCGACTGTAAGCCAGTTGCTTTAATGTGTGGGTAATGACGGCTTCTCCTGCAATGACGGTGTATTGCTTGGGGATATCACCACCAAAACGAGAACCACAGCCTGCGGCTGGAATAAGTGCAATATCGGTCATGTTGTAAACTTCCTTTACACAGAGGAATCTGCCAGAAAAATGGGGTTTTTGAGTTGTTGTAGATAAGCTTGATGGGTGGCTAATTCTTCTTCTGTGGCTCGAATGATTTTAATATTTTTGGGGCGTTGCGTTTTCAGGCTGCCTGAACGATGCGTCTCATGAGTAGGGTATAGCCCAATATCCAAACTAAATTGTTCGCGAGTCATTTCCAAATAAACATCGGCAAGCAATTCGCAGTCGATTAAGGCACCGTGAAAAACCCGCTTACTGCGATCGATCCCTAAACGCGTACACAAAGCGTCCAAAGAAAGCCGTTGTCCTGGATAGCGTTCTTTTGCCATGATGAGGGTGTCGGTGATGGTGCAAATTTCTTCTAATGGTGGCAATCCTGCACGCTGAAATTCCATATTGATAAAACCCACATCAAACGGAGCGTTGTGGGCGATAAATTCCGCCCCTCGCAAATAATCTGCAATTTCTTGGGCTTTTTCGGCAAATTTGGGTTTGTCTCGTAAATCTGCCCATGATAAACCATGTACTTTGGTGGCTTCTTCGTGAATGTCGCGTTCTGGATTGAAATATAAGTGTAAATGATTGCCTGTAACGACACGGTCGACAATTTCTAATGCGGCCAATTCAATCAGTCGGTCGCCATTTTGGGCATAAAGTCCTGTGGTTTCGGTGTCTACGATGAGTTGTCTGGTCATGATTTTTTCAGTGTTTCTAAAACAGGTTCAATATCAGGTTCAAAACCTCGCCAAAGGGCGTAAGAGGTGGCGGCTTGTGCGACCAACATGCCCAATCCATCAACGCATAAAGCGGTTTTTGCTTGTTTGGCTTGCTGAATAAAAGCAGTGTCGCCATACACTAAATCATAAGCCAAAACGGCGTTGGCGAAAACTTGATTGTCAATCGGCAAAGTTTGCTGATTTAAAGAAGCCGAAGTACTGTTGATAATCATATCAAACGATGGCGTAATGTCTGAAAATTCAATGGCTTGAATGTTAAACCAGTCAGAGAGTTCTTGTGCTTTGGAAAAAGTGCGATTGGCAATACTGATGTGTGCCCCCGCTTCTTTGAGTGGATAAATAATGCCTCTTGCCGCACCACCTGCACCCAATAATAAAATGCGAGCATCATGCAAAGAAACGCCCAAGCGTTGAATGTCGCGTACCAAACCAATGCCATCGGTGTTATCACCATACCAACCTTGATTTTCAGGCAGCCTGAATAATGTATTCACCGCACCTGCCATGCGTGCTCTTTCGGATAATTGCGAAGACAACTCAAATGCTTCGGTTTTGCAGGGAACAGTAACATTCGCACCCAAACCGCCATCGTTTTCAAAATCGTGCAGGGCTTGGGCTAATGTATGCGTAACCAATCGTTTTTCATAAATCAAATCCACTTTTTCTTGGCGTGCAAAAAGTTGATGAATTGTTGGGGAACGACTGTGTTCAATCGGATTACCAAAAACTGCATACAGCATATTATTTCTCTTAAAAATGATTTCAGGCTGCCTGAAAAATAGTTTCAGGGTGCCTGTTTCTCTATTGCGAAATGCTTTCAGGTTGCCTTGTTTAGGCAGCCTGAAAAGTTTAATTTTTTAAAATATGTTACTTATGTTTCTATATGCCCCTGCATGGGAAATGCCCCCCTGCATGGGAAATGCTTTATAACAAACTCAACGCCACCAGAGCTTTTCGCCGTTGTCCGTTTTGTCGTTCAATGGTTTCGTAGGGCAATTCTAAAACATACGGCTGATGGGTTTCTTCCGCTTGCAAAACGCGTTCGCATAAATAGGAGGATAGGGCGTCTGTATGCGGATTTTCAGGATAATCTTTCCAAGAAATCGTGTCAGGAGAAAATCCCGTACTGTTTTCAGATTGTTTGCTCATCAACTGACCACTTTTGGCATATTGTTTCCAAGCCACTTTTTTCAGATTATCGCCTTGCACATATTCTGATAAATAGGCAATATCGTCTGAACCTTTTTGAATTTGATATTCCGCATGAGAAGATGATGCTCCATGTGGCGTAAAAGGATGTGCCACAGGTTGCGGATAGACGATTAAACGCCAATCGGTTTGCAAAAAAGCCCCCACCGAAAGCAATGCGTAGGGTGCGTGGGTGTAAATTTGCAAAATGGGCAAAGACATCATGCCACGCCGTGTGGTCGGAAAAGGTAAGGTAATGCTTTGCTGATGTTGACTGTTCAATAATTGTAATTCAGGTTGCCCTGTTTCTTCATTTTCAAGATTTTCAGGCAACCTGAAACGAAAATACAAACGCCGATGACGCAAATTGCCTTGTAAATTTAAAGTGGCATACGCTGTATCACCTGCAAAGGTTTCGGAAAGTTCAGTCAAATGAAGCGAAACGCCATACAACTGCAAAATGCCTTGCAGCATTGCCCAAATCGAAAATGCTAAAATCCAAAACGCTAAACCGTAGGCTAAATTGATTTCATAATTCAACGCCAAAATCCAAGACGCCAATGCAATACCAATCATGCCATAACCCAAAGCAGTGGGACGGATACGCAAATGACGCCAACGAATCGGCGTATTTTCCGTCCAATCGACTGCTAAATCTTCCGCTTGTTTAGCCGACCACCACATGACGCATCATATCCTGCAATAAGGAAACGGAATCATGCCCCTGTTGCACAGGACGCAAACGATGGGCGGTTGTGGCAGTGAAAACCGCTTTGACATCTTCTGGTAAAACCATATTTCTTCCTGCAATCAACGCCCATGCTTTGGCAGCCTGAATCACCGCCAAACCTGCACGCGGACTTAATCCTTGTACAAACGCAGTGCCTGTACGCGTGGCATTGATTAAACGATAGGCATAGTCTGCAATCGCATCGGAAACAGATACTTGATTGGCTTGTTGTTGCAGATTAATCAGACTGTCGGCATTGAATACCGCTTGAATTTTGCGAATATTTTCTCGCATGGAACCGTGTTTGTATAAATATTGTTCTGCTTGTTCATTGGGATAGCCAATCGAAATTCGCATCAAAAAACGGTCTAATTGAGATTCTGGTAAAGGGAAAGTGCCCACTTGTTCTGTGGGGTTTTGCGTGGCAATCACCATAAACGGCTTGGGTAGGGCAAAGGTTTTGCCATCAACAGATACTTGCTGTTCTTCCATCGCTTCTAATAAGGCAGACTGAACTTTGGGTGAAGCACGGTTGATTTCATCAGCCAATAAAAAACGATGAAAAATCGGACCTGGTTGAAAAACAAATTTGCTTTCATTCGGACGGAATATTGTTACGCCTAAAATATCCGCAGGAAGCATGTCGTTGGTAAATTGTACGCGTTGATAATCCAAGCCCAAAGCCGCTGCCAAGCCATGTGCCAAAGTGGTTTTGCCTACACCTGGAACATCTTCTAACAACAAATGTCCGCGTGCCAAAATACACGCCATTGCCAGTTGAATGACATGATTTTTTCCTAATAACAAAGCGTTTAATTGTTTGAATAATTGATTGATTTCTGGATTCATTTTGATTTTCCACTTGATTGTTTACATTGAGAATGGGCTTCTTGTATGGCAGATTGCAGTTGCGATGCTGTGATTTTGCCAAAAAACGGTTTTTGAAAACGACAATTCGGTGCCATGACTACGGTATAAGGCAAACCGCCAACCGTGTTGCCCAAAGTTTGCATCATGGCAGAAGAATCTTGTCCTGTATAACGCCAAATGGGATAACGCACAGGGGTTTTTTGTAGAAAAGTGCGAATATTGTTTTCTTGATCAAGAGCAATACCAATGACGCGTATTTGGGGATTTTTTACTGCAAATTGAGATAATTCAGGCATTTCTTCACGACAAGGAGCACACCAAGTTGCCCACAAGTTGACTACGGAAATTCCCTTTTGAAGTTGATGAAGTTCTTCGTTTTTCTTATTTTGAATATTCACAAAATCTGCTGCAATGGCTTGTGTTGCCAAGAAAAAAGATAAAAAGACAAGGTATTTTTTCATTTGACTATACTGTATAAATATTAGGAAAATATCCCCTATGAAACTCATCAAAATCATGAAAAAACTTTTTTCTATTGCGAAATTTCTTATTTTCATAGGGATTTTGGGCTACTTGCTGTTGTGTGCTTTGATTATTGAAGAAAGCAACACGCCAGCCGTACAAAACGCCGATGTCGCTATTATACTGGGTGCAGCGGTTTATGGTGAAAGACCTTCGCCTGTTTTTGAAGAAAGAATTCGTCATGCCATCCATTTGTATCAAACGCAAAAAGTGAAAAAATTGATTTTCACAGGTGGGACACCCAAAGAAGGATATGGCACAGAAGCCGAAGTAGCAATGCGTTGGGCAATCAAACAGGGCATTCCCAAAGAAGATATTTTGGTCGATCCCATATCAAGAAATACTTGGGAAAATCTTCAAAACGCTGCGGCAATTATGCAACAACATCATTGGCATCGTTGCATCATTGTCAGCGATCCATATCATATGGCACGCGTCCGTTTGATGACGCACCGCATGCCGTTTGAAATTCAACTTTCCGCCACGCCGACTTCACGATTCAATCAAGCCTCGTTCAAAACCAAGTGGAAATTTATTTCGCAAGAAATTGCCAGTATTTTGTTTTATGTTCTTCAATCGTTGTGGCATTTTTTAAAATAGTGAAATCTGCTACCATGTCGTCTATTTTCAGGCTGCCTGAAAACCTTTTTATTTCAACATTCAGACAATTATGCAGACAATTATGACCATGACTGATACGCTTATTTTTGCCCCTTACATTCTTCCCATGACCGAAACGCCTGTGGTTTTGCGTGATTATGCTTTGCATATTCGCCAGCGTGAAATTATCGACATTATTCCGCAGGAAAAAGCCCAAAGCATTGCCCATGCTCAAAGGGTTTCATTGCCCAACCATGTACTCATGCCTGGTTTGATTAACTTGCACGGACATTCTGCCATGACTTTATTGCGTGGTTATGCTGATGATTTAGTGCTGATGGATTGGCTTAATCAGCATATTTGGCCAGCAGAAGGGCAGTTTGCTGATGGTGCTTTTGTGTATGATGGCACGCTGATTGCGATGGCAGAAATGATTCGTGGCGGTACAACCACCATCAACGATATGTATTTTTTTCATGCCGATGTTGCCAAAGCCGCTTTACGCATGGGGATGAGAACCTTTGTTGGGGCTTCTGTTTTAGAATTTCCTAATCGTTACGCCCAAAATGCTGATGAATACATTGAAAAAGCATTGCAAGCACAAGCGGATTTTTTGGGGGAAGATTTAGTGCGTTTTGTTTTAGCTCCGCACGCACCGTATACCGTATCCGACCAAACATTCCGCAAAATTGTCGATTTAGCAGAAAAAGACGATTTTCTGATTCATTGTCATATTCACGAAACCCAAGACGAAATTTCAGGCAGCCTGAAAGAATACAATATGCGTCCGCTACAACGATTAGACCGTTTGGGACTTCTATCCGACCGTCTGATTGCAGCCCACATGGTGCATTTGACAGAAGAAGAAATTGAATTGACCGCACAACGCAAAGTGGCAGTAGCACACAATCCCTCATCCAATATGAAATTGGCATCAGGTTGTGCACCTGTACAAAAACTTTTAAACGCAGGTGTTTGCGTGGGCATTGGTACAGACGGTGCGGCTTCCAATAATAAATTGGATATGTTTGCCGAAACCAGATTAGCCGCTTTAATTGCCAAAGGTTTTTCAGGTTGCCCCACAGATTTAAAAGCATATGACGCATTAAAATCCGCCACGATTTTAGGTGCCCAAGCCTTGCATATGGAAGATAAAATCGGCTCATTAGAAGCAGGTAAATGGGCAGATATTATTGCCGTTGATTTGGGTGAAATTGAAACGCAACCTTTATTTGACCCTATTTCCCATTTGGTTTATGCCGCCGACCGTAGTCAAGTTTCCGATGTATGGATTAACGGACAACGCGTATTGCAACAACGGCATTTGATACCTATGGAAATGGATGAACTCAAAAACATCGCTCACCAATGGCAGAAAAAAATGCGTCCTTAATTTTAGGGGCTGTATTAGATTAGCAGTTATGATAGACTGCAAAAATGAAGATAACGCATTGTAAATTAAAGAAATCTGTACAGAAGAAACTGCTTGAATTTTTTGTATTAGAAGTTACAGCAAGAAGTGCAGCCGATAT
>JAGCOT010000077.1 GCA_017645365.1 Neisseriaceae bacterium | reverse complement strand
TTTCTTCTGTACAGATTTCTTTAATTTACAATGTGTTATCTTCATTTTTGCAGTCTATCATAACTGCTAATCTAATACAGCCCCAAAATATTTTGGCTTGATTGTATTTCAGCTTGCCTACTAAAAGGCAGCCTGAAAAATTTCTAAAACCTATTTCAGGCTGCCTGAAATACTGAATTAAAATATTTTGGCTTGATTGTATTTCAGGCTGCCTACTAAAAGGCAGCCTGAAAAAATTTCTAAAACCTGTTTCAGGCTGCCTGAAATACTGAATTAAAATATTTTGGTTTGATTGTATTTCAGGTTGCCTACTAAAAGGCAGCCTGAAAAATTTCTAAAACCTGTTTCAGGCTGCCTGAAATACTGAATTAAAATATTTTGGCTTGATTGTATTTCAGCTTGCCTACTAAAAGGCAGCCTGAATTTTAATGATGATGCCCATGTGCCCCATGCACATGCCCATGTGCGATTTCTTCTGCACTGGCAGGGCGAATGTCTGTAACCGTTGCGACAAAGCGAATTTTCATCCCAGCCAAAGGATGATTGCCGTCAATAATGACTTTGCCCTCGGCAATGTCGGTAACGCGGAAAATAATCATTTCTCCTGTTTCAGGGTCGTCTGCTTCAAACATCATGCCCACTTCTGGTTGAACAGGAAAAGTTTTTTCGTTTTCAATCCGCAATAATTCGGCGTCAACTTCGCCAAAAGCATCATCCACAGAAAGTTGAACATCAATATTGTCGCCGATGTTTTTACCGTGTAAAACCTCTTCCACTTTGGGGAAAATGCCATCGTAACCACCATGCAAATAAACCATGGGTTCGTCTTGGGTTTCGTCAATCAGTTGATTTTTTTCGTCATACATTTGGTATTTCAAAGAAACCACTGTGTTTTTTTCGATTGTCATACGATGTCCTTATGGAGTAATGAAAAAATAAAAAGATACAATCACGCCAATGGCGATGATGGCAGCAATATAATCGTCCAGCATGATACCAAATCCGCCATGAAAACGGCGGTCAAACCACGAAATCGGAAACGGTTTGAGTGCATCCAATAAGCGGAAAAGAATAAATGCCACAATCCAATAGGCAGCCTGAAAAGGAATAAAGCCCAAAATCAAAATCATCGCACCCATTTCATCAATCACAATGCCACCGTAATCGGGAACGCCTAAATCTCGCTCGCATAGCGAACAAATTTTAATGCCAATGGGGAAGATGATTAAGCCTGCCACAATCAACGACCATGCTGGTAAATGGGTCATCATTAGCCACAAATATGCCAAAGGAAGTGCCACAACAGTACCGAAAGTACCTGGTGCAAACGGGGCTAATCCTGAACCAAAACCAAAACCGATAAAACGATAGGCTTTTTGCATCACCCAAGACCAAGTAACTGGAAATGTAGGACGCAGTTTATGCTTTTTCAAAATGATTAAATCCTTTTTGTTTGAAATGTATTTCTTGTTGATGCTGATTCAAAACACGAACCCCTTGACCTTGCGTTATTTTGCCAATGCGTGTCATGGGAAGATGATGTTTTTGACTTAAATTTTGAATGTGCTTTGCCTTATCTGCCGAAGCGGTGAAGATTAACTCATAATCATCTCCACCTGTCAAAGCCCATTGTAGGTTTTCAGGGTGCCTGTTTAAATCGTCAAGCATGGGCAAATCATCAGCAAAAATCGTTGCACCAACGCCTGATGCGGTGGTGATGTGTTCTAAATCTTGCCACAATCCATCGGAAATATCTTGTGCTGCATGAGCCAAGTCCAATAAATCCTGCCCCAAAGCCACGCGTGGCATGGGTCGCAATAATTTTTCTTCACATATGGCAAAACAGTTTTCAGGCAGCCTGAAACCTTGTAAACGAGAAGCCAATGCTGCTGCCGCCAATCCTAAAATGCCTGATACCCAAATATCATCACCCATTTGAGCGGCGTTGCGTTTTAATCCCTTTCCTGTCGGAGTTTGTCCCATGATGGTGAGATTGAATACGCCCGCTCCCTGCGTGGTATCGCCACCAATCAGACTAACGCCAAAATTATCTGCCATTGCAAAAAACGCAGAACAAAACGCTTCTAACCAATCATTATTCAAATCAGGCAAAGCAGCGGAAAGCAGGGCGTATTTAGGTGTTGCTCCCATCGCAGCCATGTCGGATAAATTGACAGCCAAAAGTTTGTGTGCCAAATCTTGCGGAGCAACATCAGGGAAAAAATGGCGACCTGAAACCATCATGTCGGTGGAAATATGCCAATCAAATCCACTTTGCGGACGCAAAATCGCCGCATCATCGCCAATCCCTAAAATGATGTTGGCATCGGTAAGTTCGCGGCTTTGCAAGTAATGACGGATAAAATCAAACTCTTTCATGATGAATTTTTTTATGGATTTTTCTTTTCAAATAAAGCGTAATAAAAACCGTCGTGTTGTGGGTTGGGCAATAAGATTTTTTCTGTCGTACAAATGGCGTCTTGATGACGAGCCAAAAAAGCGTTTTTTTGATCGCTGTTTTCTTCATGAAAAATAGAACAAGTTGCCAATAACATTCGTCCATTCGGTTTTAAATACGACCATAAAGCGTCCAACAAAGGTTGTTGTTGTTGTGCGGTTTTCATCGCATCGTCAGGACGCCGCAACCATTTAATATCAGGATTACGGCGAATTGTACCTGATGCCGTACACGGCACATCAGCCAAGATGGCATCAAATATTGGTTGATTTGTCCATTCTGAAATATTGCCCGCATTGGCAAGCCGTAAATCTGCCGAAAAATGCAGGCGATTTAAATTGTCTTTAACGCGTTGCAAACGGTTTTCATCAATATCTACGGCGGTTACTTGACAATCTGCCCATTCCAATAAATGCCCCGTTTTCCCACCTGGTGCAGCACAGGCGTCTAATACATTTTCGCCGTTTTGTACATTCAATAATGATGCTGCCATTTGTGCCCCAAAATCTTGCACCGAAACCATGCCATCAAAGAAAAACGGCAAATGAGCAACAGGAACTGCTTGTTTGAGCATAATGGCGTAATCATCCATAATTTCGCCTTCCAAACCGTTGTTATGCAAAATTTTTTGATAATCGCAGGCGTTGGACAAACGGCGATTGACGCGTAAAGTTAATGGCGGATGTTGCATGACACAACGCATGATTTCTTCGGCATTTTGCGGATAATCTTTTTGCAAGCGAGAAATCCACCAAGACGGTAAATTGAAAAACGCTTCTAAATCATTGGATAAAGATTGTTGCAGCCTATCTCGTTCCCGCAAAAATTGCCGTAAAACCGCATTGACCAATGATTTAAACTGCCCTTGTGCGATTTTCAGGCTGCCTGAAACCGCTTCATTCACCACAGCGTGTTCAGCATTTCTGCGGTCATAAAGTTGATACAACGCCACACGCAATAAAGCATCAATTTTTTTATTCGATAAAGGTTTATCGAGTAAATGATGTAAAAAAAAATTCAGGCTGCCTGAAAAGCGTTGTACGCCATACGCAATATCCATCAAAGCAGCCTGTTCGGATGGCGTCCAATTTTCAAGATGATTGCGTTCTTCGGCAAGGGCAACTTGCAAATTTCGCCCGCTTTCCACCGCCAATAAACATCGCATGGCAGCAAGTTGTATCTTACGCAGACTCAAACGATGCTCCTAAAATTTCACCCACAGCAACGGTGTTGCCTGCCAAAAAATCTTTAACCGCCATTCGCTTGCCACCTGATGTTTGAATGTCTTGAATTTTGATACATTGTTCTCCTGTTGCAACGACAATGCCATCAGAATGAACTTGTACAATCGTCCCTGCTTTGGCTGACGCTACTTCTGATACAACGCGTGCTTGGCGGATTTTCCAAGTATTGCCCTGATAAGTTGTCCAACAAACAGGAAAAGGATTAAATGCACGAATTTTGCGTTCGATGGTGATGGCGGAATCTTGCCAAACAATGCGTGCTTCGTCTTTGCTGATTTTTTTAGCGTATGTAATGCCTTGTGAAGTTTGCGGCTGTCTGGTTTGAGAGAAATCCCGCAAAACATGCACAATGCTTTCAGTACCCAACAGCATTAAACGGTCGTGTAAGGTACCTGCGGTATCATGGTCATGAATCGGACAACTGACACGATACAAAACATCGCCAGTATCCAAGCCTTCATCCATTTGCATGATGCAAATGCCTGTTTCTTGATCGCCTGCTTCAATCGCTCGTTGAATAGGAGCAGCCCCACGCCAACGCGGCAAAAGCGAAGCATGAATATTCAGGCAGCCTGAAAAAGGAATTTCCAAAACCGCTTTGGGCAATAATAATCCATAAGCCGCCACCACCATGACATCGGCATTTAAAGAACGCAAAAAATCTTGAATTTCTTTATTTTTCAATGTTTCAGGCTGCCTGAAAGGCAGATTAAGCGACATCGCCACTTCTTTTACAGGAGATGGTTTGAGTTTCATACCCCGTCCATTAGGGCGGTCAGGTTGCGTCAATACACAAACGATTTGATGTTCTTGTGCCAATGCTTTGAGTGCATGAGCCGCAAATTCAGGAGTACCAGCAAAAATTATTTTCATGAATTTTTCTCTTGTTTTTTGAGTTTGGATTTGATGCGATTTTGTTTTAAACGAGATAGATACTCCACAAAAACCTTACCACGAAGATGGTCGATTTCATGCTGAATACAAATCGCCAATAAACCGTCCGCTTGAATGGTAAAACTTTCCCCTTGTGGATTTTGGGCTTCTACCGTAACCATTTCGGCACGCGTTACCTTGTCGAAAATACCAGGTACAGACAAACAACCTTCTTCATATTCCACCTCCCCTGACGATTGCGTGATTTTGGGGTTGATGAATACTTGCAGTTGGTTTTTTTCTTCGGATAAGTCAATAACAATCACTTGTTGATGGACATCCACTTGGGTGGCAGCCAAGCCAATTCCGCGAGAAGCATACATGGTTTCTGCCATGTCATCGATGAAGTGTTGTAAATTTGAGTCAAAGTGAGTTACAGGTTGTGCAATAGTATGCAAACGCTTGTCTGGATAATGTAAAATGTTCAATAAAGCCATGGTTTAAATCTCAAAAAAAGACAAAAATCATCTTTTTGTTAAAAAATATTGTAAAGAAACTGGAATAAAATACCCAAATTGATTTATGATGTAGGTATTTTGTATCTAAAACTTTTATTTAGAAGAAGGAAAACATCATCATGCGTAAATCCATTATAACCGCACTTTGTGCATTGGGCTTGCTAATTTCAACACCAGCGATGGCATTGACTGTCAAATCCAACGCACCTAAACGCTATGTTGTTAAAAAGGGAGACACATTGTGGGACATTTCTCGCATGTACTTGCGTAATCCTTGGCAATGGTCAAAATTGTGGGGCATGAACAAATCGCAAGTCAAAAATCCACATCGGATTTATCCAGGACAAGTTCTTGTATTAACTTATGTGAATGGTCAACCTCGTTTAGGTTTTGAAGGCGGTGCATCAGGTGATGGTGCTACCATTAAATTGTCGCCTGGTGCTCACGATACCAGTCGCGGTTACTCAATCGCCACTTTACCAGAAAGCGTTTTGCGTAACTTCATGAACTATCCAAGCATTGTTTCAGAAGCAGAACTTTCTTCTGCACCTCGTTTGATTGCAGGTCCTGATAAACATTTGATGTATTCTATCGGCGATCGCGTCTATGCACGCAACCTGAAAGAAGATGGTCGTTATTTGACTTATCGCGTTAATCCAATCAACCCCAAAGTGCTTGATCCAAAAACCAAAGAATTATTGGGTTATGAAATTGTTTATAGTGGCGAAGTGGCAACTTTACACTCTCGCACTGGCGGTCCCAAAGTGAAACAAACTTATGCAGAATCTCAAATTCTGCCCAAAGATCAACGCTACACACAACACGCCGCAGGCTTGGTAAAAATTGCTACTGATGTGGCAACGCCAATGGAAATCACCAAAACGGTTTCTGAAATTTCCGAAGGCGATTATTTGACTTTCTTGCCAGAAGATAGTCATGACCGTTTCAATTTTGCACCACATGAGCCATTTGCTGAAATTGATGCAAAAATTTTGCGTATTTTTGACGGAGTTTCCGAAGCAGGTCAATATCAAACCATCTTGTTGAACAAAGGCGAATTGAACGGCTTGGATCGCGGTACCGTAGTTACTTTGTACAAAGACCGCACCGAAGACATCAGAAAACGCTGGGAAAGAAAAGACAGTAAAGCCACTTTGGAATACACTGCATTGCCTATTGAACAAATCGGTACTGCTTTGGTTTATAAATCATTCGACCGTTTGGCTTATGCGATTGTGGTTGATTCCGTCAGCGAAGTTCGCGTAGGTGATTTGGCAACCAATCCAGATCGCGATATGGAAGATATGCGTCCAGACCGTGATGCACATACCCCCGTTAAACAATAATCTTTTTTGATTAAAGCGTGCGTGATTGTAACGCACGCTTTTTATTTTCAGGCAGCCTGAAAACATTTTCATGCTGCCTGAAAAATATTTGCGATAATCTTGATTGGTAAGCAAACAACCATCAACGGAGAAGTGCAATGAAAATTGGCATTATTGGTGCAGGTGCGTGGGGAACGGCTTTGGCGATTCATTTTGCCCGTAAACAGCATGAAGTAACCTTATTCACCGAAACTGAAAACGATGCACAAAGCATTCGGAATCAACAAGAAAATAAACGCTTTTTAGCCACTTTCAGGCTGCCTGAAAATTTAAAAATTCAAGTAGTCAGCAAGGAAATCGCTCACTCTGAATTGATATTGGCAGTTGTGCCAACAGGGGCTTTGCGTGCGGTTCTTCGTGATTGGATTTATCCGTATGCTGCTGAAATTCCCATTTTGGCAGCCTGCAAAGGTTTTGAACAACAAACAGGTTTGTTGCCACATCAAATTTTGCACGAGTGTCTTCCGCAAAATGCTGCTGTTGGTTTATTGTCTGGTCCGAGTTTTGCCCAAGAAGTAGCACAGGGTTTGCCATGTGCCGTTTGTTTGGCATCAGAAAATTTCGCTTGGATTGAACAACTTGCCATTCAATTAAATTCGCCCTCGTTGCGTTTTTATGCCAACAATGACCCCATCGGGGTTGCCGTAGGCGGTGCCACTAAAAATGTTTTGGCGATTGCCACAGGCGTGGCTGATGGTTTGCATTGCGGTTTGAATGCTCGTGCAGCTTTAATTACGCGTGGTTTGGCAGAAATTACTCGATTGGCATTAGCTCTTGATGGTAATGCCAATACTTTGGTGGGTTTGGCTGGTATTGGTGATTTAATTCTTACTTGCACAGGCGATTTATCACGCAATCGCCAAGTAGGCTTGGCTTTGGCACAGGGCAAAACATTGAATGACATTTTGGCAGAATTGGGACATGTTGCCGAAGGGGTTTATACAGTGAGTGAAGTAGTGCGTTTGGCAAAACAATTAAATATTGAAATGCCGATTAGCAGCACTCTATTAGAATTGATTCAAGGTCAATGCACCGCTTCACAAGCAGTAGAAAAATTGATGGGGAGAACGCCAAAAGTAGAAAATACATAATTTTGGCTTCATTGTTTCTAAATCTTTTACTGTAAAGGTTTTTGTCCGCCTAACAGAGATTTCAGCTTGCTTGTTAATTAACAGGCAGCCTGAAAAATATTTATGATAAAAACATGTGTTTTTTAATAGCATTTTCACTCAAAAAACTGTATCTTTCGCATTTCAATCTTTATATTTTTACCGTAAGGAATTGCCATGAAAATTGCCGTATCGCAAGGTGTTGAATTTGCATTCATTTCCGATTACAAAGTCATGAATATTGACATGACCGATTTCACCAATGTGTGTGCGGTAGTTGCCAAAGTGGCTGATTTGGAAGAGGTTTGGAATGAGTTGGAACGCATTGGTTTCAATATTCCGCTGTTTGCTGGCGTGGAATATGGCGAAACGGTTTCATCTGAATGGCTGCCCAAATTGTATGGCGTGATTGAGTTGGCAGATGAGTTGAAATATTACAATGGGCAACTCATCAATGCAGCGGCTTCGGATTATATCGACAGCCTTGACCCCCCTTTTTTCCAAGCTTTGAAAAATTATACCGATTACGGCAATGCGGCGTTCGATTGTCCTGGACATCAGGGCGGACAGTTTTTCCGTAAGCATCCCTCTGGACGCAGATTTTTCTTGTATTTTGGCGAAACGCTGTTTCGGGCGGATTCTTGCAATGCCGATGTGCGTTTGGGGGATTTGCTGATTCACGAAGGTCCTGCGTTTGAAGCCCAAGCCCATGCGGCAAAAGTGTACAACGCTGATAAAACTTATTTTGTATTAGGTGGCACTTCTGCTGCCAATAAAATTGCGATAGGGGCTTTGGTTGCCAAAGATGATTTGGTTCTTTTTGATCGCAATAATCACAAATCAGTGCATCAGGGTGCCTTGTTGTTAAGCGGTGCCAAACCTGTGTATTTAGAAACCTCCCGCAATGCGTATGGTTTTATTGGTGGTATCAATTCAGTAGCTTTTGATGAGGGTTATATTCGCAGCGAAATATCTAAAATAGATCCCAATAAAGCGGGCGAAGCACGACCATTTCGTTTGGCTGTCATTCAATTAGGTACTTATGACGGTACGATTTATAACGCTCGCCAAGTGGTTGATAAAATAGGGCATTTGTGCGATTACATATTGTTTGATTCTGCGTGGGTAGGCTATGAGCAATTTATTCCGATGATGAGCGATTGTTCACCCTTGTTGTTAGATTTAAACGAAAACGACCCTGGTATTATCGTTACGCAATCGGTGCATAAACAGCAGGCAGGTTTTTCGCAGGCTTCGCAAATTCATAAAAAAGACAATCACATACACTCGCAAGACCGTTATTGCAACCACAAACGCTTTAATAATGCGTTTATGATGCACGGTTCGACCAGTCCGTTTTATCCGATTTTTGCGTCCCTTGATGTGAATGCCAAAATGCACGAGGGCAAAGCAGGGCGAATGATGTGGCGTGAGTGCGTGATTAACGGCATTGAAGCACGCAAAATGTTGCTGCAAACTTGCACCATGATTCGTCCTTTTGTTCCACCAACCGTTAATGGTAGGCCGTGGCAGGATTATGACAGCGAGGATATGGCAGACGATGTGCGTTTCTTCCGTTTTGAAGAAGGGGCTGCATGGCATGATTTTGCCGAATATAAAGATGAGCAATATTTTGTTGATCCATGTAAATTATTGCTCACCACACCAGGCATCAACATTGACACAGGCGAATACGAAGATTTTGGCATTCCTGCGGCGATTTTGGCTCATTATTTGCGAGAACGCTTGGTAATTCCCGAAAAAGCCGACTTAAATTCCATTTTATTCCTGCTGACCCCTGCGGAAAATATGGCGAAATTTCAACACCTTGTTGCTACAATCGCACGATTTGAAGAACATATTGAAGCCAACAGTTTGGTTTCCTGTATGTTGCCTACTTTGGTGAAAGCCAAACCGCAATATGCGTCTATGAGAATTCGTGAATTGTGCCAAAAAATGCACAATTTCTATCGCTCGCACAATCTCAATAAATTGCAACGGCAAATGTTTCAAAAACCGCATTTCCCGCAAGTTGCGATGAGTGCGGCAGACGCACACAACGCCTTTATCCGCAATCAAATTGAGTTAGTGCCATTGTCGCAAATCAAAGGCAGAATCGCTGCCGAAGGAGCATTGCCCTATCCGCCAGGTGTGCTGTGCATTGTGCCTGGTGAAGTGTGGGGCGGTGCGGTTTTGGATTATTTCTTGGCATTAGAAGAGGGCATTAACCAACTACCAGGTTTTGAACCCGAAATTCAAGGCGTGTATTTGGAAGAAGACGACAACGGCAAAAAACACGCGTTTGCGTATGTGGTGAAAAACTAATACGAATACCATTAACCAAAAATCTTTTGCTGATATTGGCTTTAAAAATTGGCTATTTGGGGTTGTTAACATTTTGAAAATTGAAGAATTTCAGCCTGCCTGATAATCAAAACAGGCAGGCTGAAAAGAATTAAGCATTTTCTTGTTTTTTCAGATTATCTCTCGCCGCTTGGGCAACCTCTTTTTCATTGTCTTGGGAAAGTCGCTCCAATATTTCCCAAGGTGTATTGGGATTTTGGGCGATGGCTTGACGAACTTTCTTTTCAGATTGCGTATAGTGTTCTATACAGTATTTTTTTAGTTCATTAGGATTTTTTTCAAGAGCAATTCTTATAGGCAAAATATCCATATTACCTTCAAATGCTGGAATTCCAAATCTTAAAATGCGTTGTTTATTGAGTGCTGTCTGACGGTTGTCAGGTATGGTTAATTTAAATCCAAGTACTGAAACAATGAATGCTCCTCAATAATATTTTTTATATTGAAATACAAATTGTGATTGTTGTTTTGATGACGCTCTTCTATCATTTCAAACACGCATAACATTTTTGTTAATATATCGTTATCAAAATATGTTTTCAATATGTTTGCATACTTTTGCACGATTATTTTATCGGAAGATGCATATTGATACATTTCAATAAAAATTATTTTCAATAGCATATAAAATTGATGCATGTTCTTATTTTTTCTTAATTTAATCAATCTGTTTGATAGTATGAAAAAAGTTGTTTCGAACTGTTCTTTTTTAGATAGATTTTGGGGCTGTATTAGATTAGCCCAAAAAATTGTTAAATTCCACACCATTTTCGCAATGTTTTGAGTTGCTGTTTTGGTGTCCCATAGTTAAATCTAAACTCACATTCTTTCAAGAAAAGTGGGAAAGATTTGCGGT
>JAGCOT010000076.1 GCA_017645365.1 Neisseriaceae bacterium | reverse complement strand
CCATTCTGTTTTCCATTCTTTTTGGTGCGTTTAGAGCCGCAAAAAAAGCATTTTTTGTGTTCAAAGTATTTGACCTTCCTAAAAAGCAATAATGATAAGGTGTTCAGCGTTTTTTAGCACCTTTTTTGTTACTTATGCCTGATTACATCAAAACTTCATTTTCAGGCTGCCTGAAACCTGACAATTAAATTTCAACATTGAGCAATAAATATCATCCCCATAGTATGTTGTACATAAAACATTTACACGGCAATCTATTGTAAAATAGCCCCTGCATATTTTTATTGCCAACACTGACCCAAAACAAGGAAAATACTGCTATGACCCTAGAAGAAGCCGCACGAATTAAAATAGACAAACAACTAACCAATGCAGGCTGGAATATTGTATCGCGAGATGAATATGTAGCGGGCAGTACATCGGCGGTAAAAGAAGCACTTATGCAAGGCAATACAGAGAGTGATTATTTACTTTTTATAGACGACAAAGCCATTGCCGTCATTGAAGCCAAACGCAAAGAAAATTCATTAGGGGCAGAAGTTCGCCAACAAGCAGAAGACTATGCTCGAGCACCGCAAAACTGGTATGGCGTTTGGTTTCCAAACTTAATTCCATTAGTTTATATTGCCAATGGTGAAAAAATCTACTTCAAAAACACACTCAAACCAAACACTGATTACGAAGAAATACCCACAATTCACACGCCTAAAAAAATGTTACAACTCATAAGCAAACAGTCTGATTTTGGTTGTCTTCCATTATTAGACAAGCGTCATCTTCGTGATTGCCAATACGAAACGGCGATTAAATTTGAAGAATCGCTCAAAGCAGGCAAAAAGAAAAGTCTTGCAGTTTTAGCGACAGGTTCAGGCAAGACCTATCTTGCTTGTTTAGCGAGTTATCGTCTTTTGAACTACACACCTGTTAAAAAAATTCTTTTTCTGGTTGATAGAAACAACTTGGCTCGTCAAACCGAGAGCGAATTTAACACTTTTGACCTTACAGAAAACCAGCAAGAGATGAGTTCTCTTTATGAAATCAAGCGGCTGAAAAAGGACAACGACATCAAAGCCGACATTGTTATTTCCACCATACAAAAACTTTTTGCCGTATTAACAGGCAATCCGCTTATAGACAGCGACAGCGAAGATTTTGAAGACGAACAAAACACCGCCGACAACGACAAAGAAGACGGACAAATCATCGAACTTGGCAACGATTTAAAACTTCCGCCAGATTACTTTCAACTTATTATTATTGACGAGTGTCATCGTTCTATTTACGGCAAATGGAAAGCCGTATTAGATTATTTTTCAAAAGCATACATACTTGGGCTAACAGCAACACCCACAGACCAAGCATTAGCCTTTTTTAACATCAACCAAATTCAGAATTACGATTATGAAGACTCTGTTAATGATGGTGCAAATGTTCCCAATCGTGTTTTCAGAATTGCAACCCAAGTAAGCGAAGAAGGTGGCACAATTGAACGGGGCGACACCATTACCGAGATTACACGCAGAACGGGAGAAGAAACCACGCGAACAACCAACGCACCGGCACCGTACAGCAAGGGCGAACTTGACCGTTCCGTTACCAATATTGAGCAAATCAAATTAGTTTTAAGCACTTACAAAAACGCCATTTACGAAGTACTTTACCCAGAGAGAGAAAAAAACTGGGCATACATTCCCAAGACGCTTATTTTTGCCAAAGACGAAAACCATGCTACACAAATTGTTGAGATAGCAAAGCAAGTATTTGCGGAAGAATTTGAGAACGGCGAACTGCCCCAACATTTTATACAAAAAATCACTTATACGGCAGAAAACAGCGACCAACTAATCCGAGAATTTAGAACAGCAAAAGACTTTCGCATAGCCGTAACCGTTACATTAGTTGCCACAGGCACAGACATTAAACCATTAGAAGTAGTATTCTTTATGAAAGACATTCATTCTTCCACGCTTTACACTCAAATGAAAGGGCGTGGCTGTCGTGTTATTAACGATGACAAACTACGCGAAGTAACCCCAAACGCCAACAGCAAAGAATATTATTACATTGTTGATGCCGTAGGCGTAACCAAAAGCGAAAAACGCACGCCCACTATTGACCCAAGAAAAGCCAAAAAAATACTCACTCTTGAAGCCTTATTAGAGCACTTATCGCATGGCGAATTAAGTGATGAGAACCTACAACTATTAAGTCATTACTGTTCAACAATTCACAATCGTTACAAAAACAACACCTTATTTGCACATCATCTTAATTCTTTTGAGAAAGCGTACTCAATTTCGCTTATTGAACTTGCTCGCAACATTCACCAAGCGTTAGAAAGTGACACACTTTCACCTTATATTAGTCCGTCAGACAACAACGCACAACGCAAGAATTTAATTGCCGAACTCATTAGCAACATAGCCGCACGCAAAAAACTCATCGAAATGAAAAAAGGCTACCATGTTCAAACGCAAGGTTTAGACAATCTTATTTATGCAGGTTTTTCCGAAGAAGAAGCCCGCACATTCATACAAAACTTTGAGCAATACATTGAAGAACACAAAGACGAGATTGAAGCCTTACGGATTATCTACAACAGTCAGGACATCGTCATCACATACAGCATGTTAATTGACTTACGCGACCGCTTACTTGCAGAGAACAGGCAATACACAGCCGAATACATTTGGAAAAATTACAAAGCATTAGACAAGAGTGTTGATGAATTAGACACCAAAGCCAACGCCGCTCGGCTTACTGAACTCATACAAATCATGCGATATGCTTACAAAAAAACGCCCAAACTCACCAGCATAATAAAAGGTTATGCACGCGGGCTTAACTTATATTTTGGGCAAACCCAGCGTTCTTTTAATGAAGAGCAGCAAGCGATTATGCGAGAGATAGCAGAATACATCATCAATAACGGAGCAATCACTGCCCAAGAACTTCACGACACAATAGATACCAATCTTTGGAAAGATGCAATCACTGCCAAAATTACAGATTTTGACGCAGAAATCAAAACCATGAGTCAATTTTTACTCAAAGCAGCATAGAAGGACAAACACATGGCAACCGCGACAAGAAACGAGTCAGCACTGTTAAGCAAAGTATGGAACATTGCCAATGTATTATCATCGGCAGGTGTAGGATTTACCGACTACATCACCCAACTCACTTACATTTTATTTTTAAAAATGGACGATGAAAAAGAGAAAGTAGGATTAGCATCGCACATTCCAGAAGATTGTCAATGGAAAGAACTCATCAAACATCAAGGCACTGATTTAGTTGAGAAATACGAAGAAATACTTAAAGAACTTTCACAAACAGACGGCATTATCGGCACTATTTTCACCAAAGCCAGCAACAAAATAGACAAACCTGTTATGTTAAAAAAAGTCATCGACATGGTATCCGAAGACGACTGGTATATGATGAACAGCGACCTTAAAGGAGCGATTTACGAAAAAATTTTAGAGAAGAACGGGCAAGACAAAAAAAGCGGAGCAGGACAATACTTCACACCGCGAGCATTGATTTCTGCGATTGTAGAAGTTATCGACCCAAAAATCACCGAAACCGTAGCCGACCCTTGTTGTGGCACAGGTGGATTTTTATTAGCGGCATACGAGCATATGCAACCCCAAAGTCGCGACATAGAGAAGCAAAAATTTTTAAAAAACCACGCACTTTTTGGGGCAGACAACACCAATTTAGTGGTAACTCTTGCGTCAATGAATTTATATTTGCACGACATCGGTGTGAATAAAAGCCCCATTATTTACCAAGACTCACTCACAGACACTTCCGACCAAATGTATCAAGTCATTATGACCAATCCGCCATTTGGCACGCGACCACAAGGCAGTGTTGAAGTTTCTGCCAACCGACCAGAATTTATCAAAACATCGGACAACCAAGTTAATTTTCTTCAACACATTATGTCCATTGTTAAGACAGGTGGCAGGGTAGGCGTAGTATTACCAGACAGCGTTTTAACCCAAGACGGAGCCACCAAGCAAGTTCGCGACAAACTACTTAAAGAATACAATCTGCACACCATATTAAAACTGCCCACAGGCATTTTTTACGCACAAGGCGTGCAGACCAATGTTTTATTTTTTGAAAAAGGCGAGCCAACCCACGACATTTGGGTTTATGACTACCGTACAGGCATAAAGCACACATTAAGCAACAAGCCGCTTAACAAAAGCGACTTACAAGACTTTATTGATTGTTATGGTAGAGGCAGTCTGAAAGACCGCAAAGAAACCTATCACCCAGAAACCAACCCCAATGGCAGGTGGAAAAGATTTACTCGACAAGAAGTTTTGCAAAAGAAAGACCTAAACTTTCAATGGATAAATCTCAACCAAGAAGACAACCGCAGCATTGACGAGATACTCAACGAAATGGCAGAGCAAGCAGGCAGCATCACCGCTTGCGTTAAAGAACTCAAAGAACACTTGGGAGCAATCACATGTTGATAGACACCCAAGCATTAAAAAACAAAATTTTAGGGGCTGTATTAGATTAGCAGTTATGATAGACTGCAAAAATGAAGATAACGCATTGTAAATTAAAGAAATCTGTACAGAAGAAACTGCTTGAATTTTTTGTATTAGAAGTTACAGCAAGAAGTGCAGCCGATAT
>JAGCOT010000075.1 GCA_017645365.1 Neisseriaceae bacterium | reverse complement strand
TAGCACACAAAATGATATGCCAGTTTTGCAGGTGTTTTTTGAATTTTTAGTAGCATGGAAAAAGTTTCAGCCTGCCTGTTAAAATATTAGAAATTTCTTATATGTTGTAAAAATACAACATCACAAGATAATCTCAACTTTCAAAATAATCATACAGCAAAAATAGCCACCAGCAAGGCATACACACCCACACCACTACCACATTTTTTGCTTGAAAAATTCGCTCGATGTTATGAAGCATATTTACAATAAACACATCTTGATGACGGCAAGCGAATAAGGCAGCCTGAAAGTACTTCCCGTGCAGGGAAACCGTCATTATGAGACTTACGAAGCAAGTCGTAGCAATCTCCTAACTACGGAGAGCGGATGAAATCATTTCAGGCAGCCTGAAAGATTTAGTTCAAGGAATAAAAAATGGCTTCTTTAGTTGTTAGCACAATTTATTTTGGTTTAATGGGTTTATTGGCAGGATTTTTTCTGCTGTTGGCATTGGTTTTTCCCAAAAGATTTAAGAAAATTAAGATTGCATTTGCTGTAATGTCTGTGGGTGTTTTGCTCTGGTTTCTTGTAGTGATCCCTGTCTGGGCAAGAGTATCACTTAAAATAGCAGAAGAGAAAAAACGCCCCATTAGGGAAGCGGCAGAAAAAAGATATAACGAAGCCCGTGCAGTATTTGATGAACAATGTAAAAAAGCAGGCGAAAAAATTTATCGCACTGTGGATAATGTTGATGGGGTTATGTTGTTGAAAATTCGACAAAGTCCTGCGTTACATTTAAACGATCCATTATTTGAAGATGCTGTTGTTGCAGCGATAGATAACACAGGACATGACTATATTGGCACTTTTTTACAAGGATGGTTCGACCCACACTATAAAGGATATTCCTTTGTGGATGTTTTAAATGAAGACGGAAGTATTAAAAGATACTTGGATTACAAAGAATACGCTTCTTTTATACAAGACCAAGATGGTGTAGTTATCAACCCTGATAATCCTGCACGATATGTCGTAACTTATGAAAATAATGTTAATCCTGAATTACGCAAACATTGGGTAGCGGGAACAACGATTAAGATTATTGACCGTCAAACTGATGAATTATTGGCGGAAAAAACGATTTTTGCGTTTGCTCGCACTATGGGTAATTACTCTCACGGTGCGTGGGTAGATAGCAGAATGGACACTTGTCCAGATATGGAAGAATTGGGTCGAAAATTTACTGCTCAATTCGCTATGGCTGTTTTAAAACCTTAACTCTTTATGGAGATTTCACATTATGAATACCACATTTACCGCAACCGAGTTGCTCACTTACGCAAACTTGCAAATTGCTGCCGAAGCGTTGTACGACAAACTGAAAGCCCCAGCAGGAAATCCAAGTGATTTGATTGCAAATGGTAAAGCAGAACTTTCTGTAGATAATTTAAAAGTTGGCAACAAGCACGCCAGCAAATTCTCCCCAACACAGGCGGAAGAATTTACTAAACAAGGTTGGACAATTCTTTCGCACATCAACAACACCAAAACAGGTTTTTCAGGTACTTTGTTTGAAAATACTAAAACTCACGAATTAGTTATTTCTTTCCGTAGTACGGAATTTGTGGAAGACTATATTCACGACAATATTGCGACCAATACGCATGAAATTGCTGATAAAGGTTGGGCATTTGGTCAAATTTCTGATATGGAAGCATGGTTTGCGACACTTCAAAAAGAAGGTTTGATTGGCAAGGATCAAAAAATCAGCGTAACTGGTTACAGTTTAGGTGGGCATTTAGCAACTGCGTTCCATATTCTTCATCAAGATGAAAACTTGATTAACAATACCTTTACTTTCAACGGTGCAGGTGTAGGTGATGTTGGTGGAGATGGTTTAACAAGCAAAGAAGAATTATATTTTTATTGCTAATTGATAAATAGAGTTATCAATAAAAATATGATTTTTAATTGTTTCAGGCAGCCTGAAAATAAGCAAGGAAATAGAAAATGCAAACTTTTTTCAAAGAATTTGTTATTTTAATCAATATTCTTTATTGGCTACCTATGTTTATTTGTATTGCAGCAGGCATTACAGCGGTGTGGGCATTGGGTTCATATTTTAAGATTAAAAAGGTTTATCGCGTTATTTTTTCAGCCATTATTGCTTGTTTAATGACTTTGCCTTGGTATCTTCCTGCCAAAAAAGCCGAAGAAGAAAGAATAGCAAAATACAACGAACGTCAAGCAAAATACGAAGCAGCAAAAGCGGTTTTTGATGAACAATGTAAAAAGGCAGGTGAAAAGATTTATCGAACTGTGGATAATGTTGATGGAATTATGCTTTTGAAAGTTAGACAAAACAAAGGATGGCACAAGAACGATCCTATGTTTGAAGATGCGATTATCGCAGCAAGAGAGGAAGCTGAACACGGATATATTGGCAGTTTTTTACAAGGATGGTACTCATTTCGCAATAAAGGATATTCCTTTGTAGATGTTTTAAATGAAGATGGAAGTATTAAAAGGTACTTGGATTACAAAAATTACGGCTCGTTTATGCAAGACCAAGACGGTGTTATTAAAAATCCGTCAGACCCAGCACGCTATGCCGTAACTTATGAAAACAATGTTGATCCTGAATTACGCAAACATTGGGTGGCAGGAACAACGATTAGGGTTATTGACCGCCAAACAGATGAATTATTGGCAGAAAAAACAATTTTTGCTTTCGCACGCACTATGGGAACTTATTCACATGGTGCGTGGGCAATGACAAGACTGGACACTTGTCCAGATATGGAAGAATTGGGTCAAGAATTTACTGCTCAATTCACTATGACTGTTTTAAAACCTTAACCCTTTATGGAGAACCATTATGGAAAACACATTTACCGCAACTGAGTTGCTCACTTACGCTAACCTGCAAATTGCTGCTGAAACACTGTATGGCAAATTGAAAGCCCCAGCAGGAAATCCAAGTGATTTGACTGCGAATGGGAAAGCGGAACTTACCGTAAAAAATTTAAAAGACGGCAACATGCACAGCAGTTTATTTTCCGAAACCCAAGCCAAAGAGTTTGTTGAAAACTGGGAAATTGTTTCACATTTGCCAAATACTTCAAGCGGTTTCTCTGGAACTTTATTCCGAGTTAAAGCCGAAAATGGTATCCCAAATACAAACCTTAAAAATGGCGATTTAGTGCTTTCATTCCGTAGCACGGAATTTGTGGAAGATCAATTAAGGGACAGTATTGCGACTAATACTTTGGAAATTACCGAAGTTGGTTGGGCAATGGGACAGATTTCGGATATGGAAGAGTGGTTTACTGCTCTTAAAGAAGAAGGAATTATTGGTAAAGATCAAAAAATCAATGTAACTGGATACAGTCTTGGTGGACACTTGGCTACTGCATTCCACATTTTGCATAGTGATCAAATTGATAAAACTTTTACCTTTAATGGTGCAGGTGTAGGTTCTGTTGGTGGTGATGAAATGACTACTGCCACCGAATTAAACATGATGATTAGCACATTTGATAACTACAATCAATATGGCGTTGGACATTTGCTGACAAGTGATGTGCTTGATTTTTATAATCAAATTCGAATTTCTCTTTCTGATGCATTTGATGCGGTTAAAAATAGTGATACTATTTCTCAATACATTGAAGCATTGAATGATGCTAAATTGGTGGCACAGATGGAGTCTATGCGTCTTCATGGTGATTCCTATTTAGGAAAAGATGCAAGATATATTGCACTTTGTGAAAAGCAAGTTGGTCGCATTGCTGATGCAATTGATCGTTTATTAGAAATTGCTAATGAGTATCAACGCATTTGCAACATACAATTTCCCAATGGAACAAAACCTAACACTACCATTATTGACCATGTTGAAGCATTAAATTTTGATTATCAAATGGCTGTACTTTTCACCGCAGAAACACATCAAACAAAAGCGTATATTTTCACTGGTGCAGACGAAGTTTTGTACAATCATTTAGACATTGTTGATCCTGATGTCAATATCTATAATATTAAGGCAGATACTTATCCCAGCATGACTGCTGTTTCTCAAAAACATTATGGCAAAGAAATCAATGTAGCGATTGAAGATCAGCCTTTATTTAGGGGAAATGAACTTAATCATGTGATTGTGGATAGCGTTAATGGTCTAGGTGGTAGAGTGAAATTGCACGCAGATGCAGAAACTTCTGCTTTTGGCGATACTCACAGTTTGGTTTTGATTGTCGATTCATTGTCTGTTCAATCTTTGTTTGAACAATTAGATAGTTCATTGAGTAATGCTGAATTTAATGAAATTTTGAAATTAGCCACTAATCAATGTGGGGTATTGGATAGCGAAAATACTCATACTGGTAAGATTTCTACGGCGTTGATTGGTACAGGTGCAATGCTTGGCGGTGTTGTAGGTGCTAGTGCAGGTGCTGTGATTGCATCAATTGTTACCGATTCCGAACAAGTCCAAAAAGCCCAAGACACAGGTGAAACTCGTCAAGGTTTAGCCGAAGGTGATGCTTTGGAAAATATGGTGAATTCACTGGCTTGTATGTTAGGCGTTCAGTTGGATAAAGAACTCAAAGGCAATCCTAATGGCAACACATGGCATGAAATGGCTGATGATGTTGAACATGGTTTTACAGGTCGTGAATCTTTGCACACTGCTATAAAACAAATTGCTGAAACCATTGAAAACAATGGTTTGACAGATCAATTTACCGTTCAAAGTTGTTTGCGATTGAAAAAAAGTGGCGTCCCCTTTGACAGCAACGGATTAAGAGATGATTTTGACGCCCAAAATAACTTTGCTGACTTTTTAGCCATTTATACCTTATCACCATTTACTTTAACTGCAAGTGATCAAGATGCGTTAGAAGATTATTGGAAAGGTAATGACAAAATTGCCGAAATTTACGATCAATGGCAAAAAGATAAAGATGCTGTTGAGAATGGCGAAGAGCGTATTTATTTCTCGGATACTTATATTGCTTGGCGTTCGCAAATGTTAGAACGCAAAATGGTGGCAGATTACAAGAACGAAGATTATAAAGACGCAATCAATGCCTATAACTACTATAAAGATAATACTACGCAAACAGAATTAGGCGAAGATGCTACAGAAAAAAGCAAAATTATCTTTGGTAAAGATGAAGATAAAAGCGAAACCTTAACAGGTGGCAACAAAAGCGATTATCTGTTTGGTGGTCAAGGTGATGACACCTTAATCGGTGGTAAAGGTGCGGACTATTTAGAGGGTGGTACTGGTCATGATAAATATTATATTCAAGGAATTGACACCGTTTTTGATAGCGATATGAAAGGTTCAATTCACTTTGAAACAGGAATAACTGGAACATCAATGATTGTTGGCGATTTGTTTAAAAAAGGTGAAGTTAAAGACCAAAATGGCGACATCATCAAAACAATTTGGGCAAGTTCTGACAATCAAATCACGGCATTTAATGACCATCAAGACCTGATCGTTGCGTATCAAGGAAATAAGGCAATTATCAAAAACTATTTTCAACTTGACGCAAAAAATCATTTGGGTATTACACTTCATTCTGAAGCATCTACTGAACTACCTGAAATTCATGCGGACTATATCATTGAAGCAGAAGGCAAATACAATCAAATCAATATCTACAATAATAAAGTGTCGGTTCAATATTATGGACGCCAAACCGAATGGGACGGTATTGGCATTGATTTAGGGGGTGATGTTTTGATGGGCACTGGTGCAAAACAAGTTTATGCACAAATGAGCAAATACGATGATAAAGTTTTTGGCAGCCTGAATGCCGATGTGGTTTATGGCAATGATGGAAATGATCATATTTATGGTTCGCAATATCTTTCGCCAGAAAAGGATACTCGCACGCAAGAACAAAAAGATGCTGATGCGGATTATATCGTTGGTGGTAACGGAGTTGATTTGATTTACGGCTTGG
>JAGCOT010000074.1 GCA_017645365.1 Neisseriaceae bacterium | reverse complement strand
GGCATCCCTGCCCACCATTCAAGCCACAAGGATTGATTAAAACAAATATTTTTGGCTACGCAGAAACTCGTTTTAGCTTCACTTCGTTCGCAGAAACTCGTTTTGACTTTGTCAAAACTTCGTTTTAGTTTCGCCTTACGGATCGCAGAAACTCGTTTTCTGTGCTACTGCAACTTTAATACTGTGTTCATATCTATCAGTTTCGCAAGGATTTTTATCCAATTCACCCACTTGACAGGCTTGGTAAAATAAACCTGCTTTGGCAACATCTTGTTGAATTGAAGATGTTTATTTTTTATTTTTTAAAAGGACTTGACGATGAAAAAATATTTTGCTGAATTTTTTGGCACATTTTGGTTGGTTTTTGGTGGCTGTGGCAGTGCAGTTTTAGCAGCTGGCATTCCAGAATTAGGCATTGGTTATGCGGGTGTTTCTTTGGCATTTGGCTTGACTGTTTTAACGATGGCTTATGCCGTCGGACATATTTCTGGCGGACATTTTAATCCAGCCGTTTCAGTCGGTTTGATGGTGGGGGGGCGTTTCAATTCCAAAGACTTACTTCCCTACATTGGTTCCCAAGTAATCGGTGCCATTGCTGCTGCTGCTGTTTTGTATATGATTGCCAGTGGGGCAGCAGGTTTTGATGCTAGTGCAGGATTTGCCAGCAATGGTTATGGAGAACATTCTCCTCACGGATACAGTTTAATGTCTGCTTTATTGATTGAAGTTTTATTAACAGCCGTATTTTTATTCGTGATTATGGGAGCAACTGATCATCGTGTTCCTGCTGGATTTGCTCCCATCGCCATTGGTTTATGCTTAACCTTAATTCATTTGATTAGCATTCCAGTAACCAATACATCAGTCAATCCTGCTCGTTCTACTGGTGTTGCATTGTTTCAAGGTTCTTGGGCAGTTGCACAATTATGGTTATTCTGGGTAGCACCAATCATCGGTGGTGCTTTGGGTGCATTATGTTATCGTTTTGTTGCAGATGAAAAATAAAATAAAGCATTGGTGCATATTGCATCAATGATTTAAACGCAGTTAAAATAAAACAGGCAGCCTGAAAGTGAAATGCTTTCAGGCTGCCTGAAATGTTATAAAACCAATGATGATCATATGAAAACCACACAACACATCGCCACCTGTCAGTTGCCTACGCAATTTGGCACTTTTACCATGCTGGGTTTTTTGGACAAACACGGCAAAGAACACACTACTCTAACTTTGGGAGATATTGAAAACCAAGAATCGGTTTTGGTACGCGTTCATTCTGAATGCCTGACAGGTGATGCTTTATTTTCCCAGCGTTGCGATTGCGGAGCACAGTTAGCAGCTTCTATGCAACGAATTCAGCAAGAAGGCTGTGGTGTGATCGTGTATTTGCGTCAAGAAGGGCGGGGTATTGGCTTAATCAATAAAATTAAGGCGTATCATCTTCAAGATACAGGTATGGATACAGTGGAAGCCAATATTGCACTGGGTTTGCCAGTAGACAATCGAGATTTCACCATCGCACGCGATATTTTGCACACGCTTCAAGTAGAAAAAATTCGTTTGATGACCAATAATCCTGAAAAAATTCGCATTTTAACGCAGGCAGGAATCACTATTACAGAGCGTATTCCTTTACAGGTTGGCATACAAGCGTGCAATCGTCATTATTTACAAACCAAAGCTCAAAAGTTGGGGCATTTAATTCATTTGAATCAAGATTAACCTTTTTCAGGTTGCCTTAAAGTAAGCATTTTTAAGGAATTTAGTTATGGAATACTACGGCAAAGAAGCCATTGCGGCATTTAATCCCGAAACCGATTTAGAAACTTGGGCCAATAAGCATAATCGTCATTACACTGTCAAAATCACGCTTCCTGAATTTTGTTGTTTGTGTCCTCGTTCTGGATATCCCGATTTTGCTACCATTTATTTGGAGTATGTTCCAGATCAATTAGTTGTAGAACTCAAAGCCTTGAAGTTATACATCAACTCATTTATGGGGCGACATATTGGCCATGAAGACAGCATCAATGAAATTTATTCTGTGTTGGAACAAAAACTGCAACCCAAATCCATGAAAATCATTGGCGATTTTAATCCGCGTGGCAATGTGCATACTGTCATCGAAATTGATTCTGAAAAAATCAAAAAATAAATGCTTTTCAATAAAGAGCAATAAGACCTTTGCATCACTGATCGATGTGAGATGAGTTCAAAGTTGTAGTTGCACAACGAAGAAATGTGCACCAAATGCCAGTTTTGAAGAGCTTTCAATCATGCTGCGTGCGTGCTTCTTAATCCGCGACCTTGACAGGGGCAGGGAAAATCCATAGAATACGCCATTTTATTTATTCTTATTGGATTGATTTATGAAAACCTTTTCCGCAAAACCACATGAAGTGAAGCGTGAATGGTATGTCATTGACGCCCAAGATAAGGTTTTGGGTCGTTTGGCTGCCGAAATTGCACGCCGTCTTCGTGGGAAACATAAGCCAGAATACACACCTCATGTAGATACTGGTGATTATATTGTTGTTGTGAATGCTGAAAAAATTCGTGTTACTGGCAACAAAGCGTTGGATAAAAAATATTACCGTCATACAGGATATCCTGGTGGATTGTACGAACGCAATTTCACAGAATTTCAAAACAAGCACCCAGAAGGTGTTTTGGAAACTGCCGTTAAAGGTATGTTGCCAAAAGGTCCTTTGGGTTATGCCATGATTAAGAAATTGAAAGTGTATGCAGGTTCAGAGCATCCACATCAAGCACAAGAACCGAAAGTTTTGGAATTGTAAGGAATCACCATGAACGGAAAATATTATTATGGCACAGGTCGCCGCAAAAGTTCTGTGGCTCGTGTGTTCATGCAAAAGGGCAGTGGCAAAATCACCATCAACGGTCGTCCTATGGATGAGTTCATCGCTCGCGAAACAGGTCGCATGATTGTGCGTCAGCCATTGGTTTTGACCGAAAATTTAGAAAATTTCGACATCAATGTCAATGTAGTTGGCGGTGGTGAAGCCGGTCAATCTGGTGCGATTCGTCATGGCATTACTCGTGCTTTGATTGATTACGATAGCAACCTGAAAGCCACTTTATCTCACGCTGGTTTAGTAACTCGTGATGCGCGTGAAGTGGAACGGAAAAAACCAGGCTTACGCAAAGCACGCCGTGCAAAACAATTCTCAAAACGCTAATGTTTTGTTTTTTATATCAAACCCAAAACGCTTGTTTTGGGTTTTTTATTTGCCTGAAATGAAGATTTTTGCTAAATTGATTTCAGGCAGGCTGAAATGCCTATGGCGTTTTTTATTGTCTGCAACGCCTATACAGTACTGTATAGAGCAGGCTTGACAAAGCCTGCCCGTACGAAAATTTTTTAGCCCCTTTTGAGGGGTGTTTTTCATTCACTTTAAGGACTTTGATAATGTTGAAAAAAACTGCTTTACTCACGGTTTGTTTATGCATACTTTCTGCTTGTGGCGTTACCGTTATCCATTCTGACGGCAGAGTAACGCACCACAAGCCGATACAATCTATGATAAATAAAGCGAGAGAATATACTCCTGCGGCTAAAAAGAAAAAACTCAACGAACAATTATGTCAAGCAACGGTGACTAATAATATTGATGCAGTAAAACAACTGTTGGCAAAAGGAGCAGATGTTAATGCTCAAATATTTGCTCGTTATGCTCCATTGTTAGAAAATCCTTATAAAACACCACTGGGCTGTGTTGCATTAGGTAAAGGAAATACCGATATTGCTCGTTTACTACTTGATAAAGGGGCTGATATTGATGCAAAAGACCAAAAAGGTGATACCGCACTCATGATTGGTGCATGGTCTGGGAAATCAGAATTAATTCAATTACTTATTAAAAATGGTGCAGATGTCAATGTTCAAAATCAATATGGAATGACTGCACTTCATCAAATCAGTACAAACGGCAAACATCCAGCTATATCGCCAAAGGGCAGAATTGCTGCTGCTCGTCTTTTGATTGAAAATGGAGCCAATATTCATCTTAAAGACAATGTAGGGAATACTGCATTGGATTATGCCATTGTGTTTGCAAATACAGAAATGATACAAATTCTCCAAGATAAAGGAGCAAAATTTAATCCTGAATCACTCAATAAAGCAAAAGAATATAAGGAAAAATCAGATAAAGCCATTATTGATGCTGTCAATAATAATAATTTTGCAAAGGTTAGAGAATTATTGCTTGATGGTGTAGATGCAAATGCAAGAGATAAAGATGGACACACACCATTAATGTTGGCTGTTGCTAATGGTCGTCATCAAATAGCTCCTCTTTTGATAATGCTTGGTGCTGATGTAAATGCAAAAGATAATGATGGATTTACTCCATTGATGTTTGCCGCAGGTGCGGTTGATGAGAAAATGGTTCGATTATTATTGCAATCTGGTGCAGATGCGAACATGAAGTCCAATAAAGGATACAATGCATTGGATACAATGGCGTATATGACAAAAAAATCTGTTTGGACTTTAGGATTGTTGGACGAAACTGATGCGTATAAAATTATTGAATCTATGCTGACAAAACAAGGTGCTGTTGCAACAGGCAAGGGAGATGAAGAAGCAAGAAACGCTCGCAAGAATAGTTTAACTGTCCAATTGGTCAAATCAGTTGCCGAAGCCATTGCCGAAGGTGGGAAAAATACAACTTATGTAAGAATAGATACGCCTGCAACAGGTATTTCTGCTAATGTATGTATTAAAGCACCCAATGGCACGGAGTATGGTCGCAGTGGGAAAGAGTGCAGTAGTGGTGGAACAGGCATTTCCAAAAAAGCAGGAACTTACCATTATAATGTTATGTTCCACAATGGTTATCACAATGATTCCGTTTGGTATAAAAGAGCAAAATATTTTGGCTCTTGTTCTGGAAGTTTCTCAACAGACGGTACAGAACAAAGCATTACATTAAGTTTTACCAGACATTCAGACAATATTGTGGATTGCAGTAGGATGGATATTTATAAACATTAACTGACTGACAAATAAAAAGCCATTCTGCCACAGGAATGGCTTTTTTTTCAGGCTGCCTGAAAGCGTTTAAAAATATCCGTTATTGACGCTGGGTCAAGTGTTTCAAATTGCCATATACCCATTATAAACGATACAATTCACACCTTAATTAAAGGGAAAATCGTATGCAAAATTTTACTGAACTTTTGGATAGCATCAGCGGATTTGTTTGGGGGCCGCCATTATTATTCTTATTGGTTGGCACAGGCATTTATCTGACCATTGTTTTGGCAGGTTTGCAATTTCGAGCATTGCCTTTCGCACTCAAACAAACCTTTATTTCACATAAAAAACACAGTCATGAGTATGAAGGCGATATCTCTCATTTTGGTGCTTTGATGACGGCATTATCTGCCACCATCGGTACTGGGAATATCGCAGGGGTGGCAACGGCAATGGTATCAGGCGGTCCAGGTGCGGTGTTTTGGATGTGGGTTACCGCACTGGTGGGCATGGCAACTAAATATGCCGAATGTTTATTGGCGGTGAAATATCGCATCACCAATGAAAAAGGCGAAATGTCAGGCGGACCAATGTATTTTATTGAAAAAGGTTTAGGCAAAAACTGGAAATGGCTGGCGGTGTTGTTTGCTTTATTTGGTACTTTGGCAAGTTTTGGTATTGGTAGTTCCGTGCAAGCCAATGCCGTAGCAGGCACCCTGAATGCTTCATTTGGCATACCCTCATGGGTAGTTGGCGTAGTTTTGACGGTTTTAACTGCTATTGTGGTTTTGGGGGGGATTAAATCCATTGCCAAAGCATCTTCAATCATTGTGCCGTTTATGGCGGTGATTTATATTTTGGGCGGTTTGGTGATTATTTTTCAACATCTGGATTTAGTCGGACAAGCCTTTGCTTTGATTATTCGTGAAGCCTTTACGGCACAATCGGTAGGCGGTGCGGTATTGGGTACAGCGGTACGATATGGCGTTGCTCGCGGTTTGTTTTCTAATGAAGCAGGCATGGGTTCTGCTCCGATTGCTGCTGCTGCTGCCAAAACGGATCACCCTGTTCGACAAGCCTTGATTTCTATGACAGGTACTTTTTTAGACACCATTGTCGTATGTTCTATTACAGGTTTGGTATTGGCGATTGGCTATATTGTTGCGGGCAATACTTTTGGCGACCAAAAAGGGGCAGCCTTAACGACCTTGTATTTTGGCAATTTAATCACAGGCGGAAGTTGGATTGTGTCGTTTGGCATGGCGTTTTTTGCTTATTCCACCATTTTAGGTTGGTGTTATTACGGTGAAAAATGTGCTACCTATTTATTGGGTGATTCTTTTGTATTGCCGTATCGCATTATCTATACTGCCACAGTGATGTTAGGTACTATTTTGGCTTTGGATGTTGTATGGGTATTCGCCGATATTTTTAACGGTTTAATGGCATTACCTAATCTTATTGCTTTATTGTTGTTGTCCAAAGTAGTTGTCAGCGAAACGAAAGATTTTATTAAGCGTCGTGAGGCTGGTGAATTGTATTAAACTATTTGAAGCGGACTTTTCAGTCCGCTTTTTTCAGGTTGCCTTAAAACATGAATACTCATGCTGAACTTATCCCTATTTATCAAGCGTTTTGGGAAAACATCACTACTCAATCGCAGGAAATGTCTTTTTTATTGAGTCAAGTATTTAACGCTTGGGAAAATGGTCATACATTTGCATATCTGGATGCGGAAAGTTTAAAAATCGCCCACAATGCCCCGCCTGAAATCATTGGCACCAATCAAGATTCAACTCCTTTGTTGTTGATTGGTCATCGTTTATTTTTGAATAAAGTGCGGACGATGGAACGCATTTGTGCCAATCGTATACAAAAACTTTATCATCATCAAACCGCTTTCAGGCTGCCTGAAAACGATTATTTTAATGAAGACGCGACAGAACAAAAACAAGCCACACAAATGGCTTTACAACAAGGTTTTACTTTAATCACAGGCGGTCCTGGTACAGGGAAAACCTACACCGTTAGCCGTATTTTGGCATTGCTTTGCAAGAATAATGAAACGACTTTGCCACATATTGCTCTTACTGCTCCCACTGGTAAGGCTGCGGCTAATTTGCAAGATTCTTTACGAAAAAATCTACCTTTCAGGCTGCCTGAAAACATTGCTCATCATTTACAACAACTTGAAGGCAAAACTTTGCATCGTTTACTGGGGATTACTCCGCCACTGATGCGTCCGCAATATCATCGCAATCAGCCTCTGCCGTATGATGTGATTATTGTTGATGAGGCTTCAATGATTGACCTTTCTTTGATGACGCAACTGTTGCAAGCTACGCGTGATGATGCTTGTTTGATTTTGTTGGGTGATGAAAATCAACTGCCCGCCGTAGGCACAGGGGCGATTTTATCTGCCGTTGCCAAGCAAGAAAAACTCACTGCTCGATTAACGAAAAGTCGCCGTTTTCAGGCTGCCAGTGCGATTGGACATTTGGCAAAAGCGATTATTGAAGATGATGAAAATCAGGCTTGGGACTGTTTTCATCAATACGATACTTTGCGTGCTAATGAGCATCAGGATTTTTATCACGAATGGTATCAAACGCAACAATCCTATTGGCAAGCGGTGGATTCAGGCAGCCTGAAAGATGTTTTTGAGCATTTTTATGATGGCATGGTTTTGTGTGCTTTGCGTTATGATGTAGAGCGTTTCAATCGTCAATATTTAAGTTTATTGCGAGAAAAACGCGAAATTGCTCATGAATGGTTTGCAGGGCGGGCGGTGATGATGACGCAAAATCAGCCTTCTATGGAATTGTCGAATGGGGATATTGGCATTATTCTCCCCAATCGCGAGGGTCGCTTGATGGCGTATTTTAAAAGTGGAACACAAGCCATAGACATTGCCCGCTTGACGGCTTACGAAGATGCTTTTGCTATGACGGTGCATAAAAGTCAAGGTTCGGAATACCGACAAATCCGCTTGATTGCTCCGCAAAGTCCACAACACGAATTATTTGACCGTGCTTTGCTGTACACTGCCATTACACGCGTTAAAGAAAGCGAAGATGCTTCGCTATTATTTCAATTTTACGGTAGCGAAGAAAGTTTTAAAAATGCGATTCATCATTTATCCAATAAGCGTACAGGCATTGAGGATTTCTTAAAAGAAATCTAACACTTCCCATGCAAAGATATGAAAAACAGGCAGCCTGAAAATAACTTTCAGCCTGCCTGTTATCATTGATGATAAAAATCATATACAATCTATCATTTTCATCTCAAACAGTATGACCATGAATTGCGTTCATCTTTCCAGAAGATCTCTTATTTTAGGCGGATTAGGGGCTTTAATCGCTCCGCAATGGGTTTTGGCTGGTGCTCAAAAAGAAGAACATTTGGCCGATAATGTTGCCACCGCCATGCGGCATTCTATTGAAAATGTTAATCCGCCTTATTTGGTTTTTTCCAAAAAAGAATACGGCGAAATGTGGCTTAATGAAATGTCTCAACGCTTAACTCGCTTTTTGAAAAGCGAACACGACCGCCGCCGTATTTTGATTCATATTCATTATGAAGCCACGCGTGCTGGTTTAGACCCTCAACTGGTTTTAGGCTTAATTGAAGTAGAAAGCGGTTTCCGCCGTTATGCCATTTCATCGGCAGGGGCAAGAGGATTGATGCAGGTGATGCCGTTTTGGGTGCGTTCAATCGGTACGCCAGACCACAATCTGTTTGATATTCGCACCAATTTGCGTTATGGCTGTACGATTTTGCGTCATTATCTGAATATGGAAAAAGGCGATTTATACCGTGCTTTGGGGCGTTACAATGGCAGTACTGGTCAGCCACAATATCCGAATGCTGTTTTTGGTGCTCAAAAACACCGCTGGCTTTATAACGGACCATTGTGATGCACACGCATTACGACAATCTCCAAATCGACCCAAACGCTACTGACGCGGAAATTAAAGCGGCGTATCGGCGATTGTCTTCTCAATACCACCCAGACCGCAATCCTGACCCTGAATCCAAGCATATTATGCAGTTAATCAATCGGGCGTATGAAGTGTTGTCCGACCCCAAACAACGAGCACAGCACGACGCGTGGATTGCCAGTCAAAATATGCAATACGGCGATGATGTTTTTTTGGAAGAAGTTCATTCTTCATCGTCTCAATCATTTTTATGGTGGGGTTTGGGGTCGGTTTTTCTCTGTCTTTTAGGTGGTTATTTTTATCTTCATTGGGACGGTAATCGTGCGACTTCGTCAAAAGATAACACGCTCTACACCATCTACGAAACCACGCCCACAGGTAATGCTTGGCCTGTTCATGCTGCCTATTTGGAAAATTATCCACATATTGTTTCAGAAGGAAAGCAGCAACTAACCATACACAATCAACACGAAAAATCCGCCATCATGGCGTATGTTTTTGCCGAAAGTTATGCCGCTAATGGTGCTTTGCGAACCATTTTTATTCCTTCGCACGAAAAATGGACTCTCAAAAATATGCCTGATGGTCGTTATTGGGTAACCTATATGCGTTTGGATACAGGCGATTGGTATCATTCTGGACAATTTTCTTTGCCCAATCATTCATCTTTGACTTTGCAATAGTTTCAGGTTGCCTTTTAAATTAAACAGGCAGCCTGAAAAGGCATCAATCCGTTATGGATACAAAGTTATTTTTTATTCTGTTATCGTCTACCTTTGACCAATGGAAATCTTCTGAAAACTAATATTTTAATCAAGTCTTCAATCAAATTGCTTTGAGAACTATTATTTGCAGTCGCATGATTTTTTTCTTGATTATTTGTATTAGAACAACCGCAAGGGTCATCGCAACATACAGCAGGCGAGTAAATATTCGGCGTTCGCTCTATGGGATACTCCTGATATTTGACGGTGTTATGGACATAATGATTTTTGGGTAAATCCTGCTTTTTGGTTGAGCATCCTGAAACGCAGAGTGCGAAAGTGCATAACCCAATAATAAAGTGAAGTTTCATGGTACTACTCCTCATAAAAATCAAAAGTAAGCCGTGTACTTGTCAAGCAAGTACACGGCTTATAGACTAGTCTATAAGTAAACACTGGAAGACTGTGGGTGATGGGTTTATCGAAGAGTATTTTCAGGCTGCCCATTGTTTCAATATGCCATTTAGGCTTTTTTATTGCAGATAAAAAAAGCCACCTGATTTTTCAGGTGGCTTTTGGATAAGTGATGATTACTTCATGAATTTACCAATCAAAGCAGTAACATCTTTCATGTCAATGCCATCAGACAAATCGAAACCGTCGGCTTCTTGTGCGTTGCCATTTGGGGTCATGTTGTTAATCACATTGGGCAAGTATTGGGCTAACAAATCAGATGCCATATCTTGTTTTACCCCAACTTGTCCGGCAATTTTGCTTAACAAATCACCGCCCAATGCTTCTGTGATGGCAGAACCGCTGACTGCTTGGTTTTGACCTTTACCAATCCAAGAAGCAAGTGCATTGCCTAAACCACCATCTTGCAATTGAGAAAACAGACCACTTGCACCGCCGCTTTGTTTCATCAATGCACCAATCAAAGCCATTGCCAAGCCTTGATTGCCTGCGTTGCCACGACCACCGCCTAATGCATTACTTACAGCCGAACCAACGGCTTGCTTAACCAAACTGTCTAAAAGTCCCATTGTTTTTCCTTTATCAAACAAAAGAATTACAGCGTGTAATACGCCAACAACAACGCACCAACGATGATGCGGTACCAGCCCCAAAACTTGAAGCCGAACTTTTGTATCATACCAATAAACAATTTAATTGCCAACATGGCAACAACAAAAGCCACAAGATTGCCTATGCAAAAACTGTACCAATGTTGCGATGACTGGGTAATCAATTCGTAACCTCTTAACCCACTTTCGCCCCATTTTTTCAAAAATACGGAATATGCGGTTGCCACTGCCATAGTGGGAACGGCAAGAAAAAAGGAAAATTCTGCGGCCGCTTTTCGTGATAATCCCTGCTGCATTCCGCCAATAATTGAAGCTGCTGAACGACTGGTGCCAGGCATCATTGCCAAGCATTGCCAAAATCCAATAATCACCGCTTGCTTGTTGCTGATTTCTTGTTCTGACAATATTTTGGGATTTTGAAAATATCGGTCGATGAACAAAAGCACCAATCCGCCTAATACCAATACAATAGCAATAGGAACGGGGCGTTCTAAAACCGCTTCAATTTTGTCGTTGAATAAATAACCTAAAATAAGGGCAGGAATCACGGCGTAAATCAATTTCAGATAAAAGCGAAAATTATTGAAATTCAAAAATTTTCGATGATAAAGCACCACAACAGCCAAAATTGCCCCAAATTGAATGGCAATTTGGAACATTTTGACAAAATCATCTTCACTCACGCCTAAAAGGTTTGTGGTGAAAATCATGTGGGCTGTCGATGAAATGGGCAGATATTCGGTTAGCCCTTCAACAATGGCGATGATGATTGAATGTATCCAGTCCATATGCTTGATAAAAACGCGTCTACACAAAATATTTCAGGCGACCTTTCGGCTGCCTGAAATATCCAAAAACGATGATGCTATTTAATTGGCTGCTTGTTTATTTTGTTGTTGTTGTTGATACATGGCTTCAAAATTGATTGGAGAAAGATAAATCGGTGGGAAGCCTGCACGCACAATTAAATTGCTGATATTTTCACGCACATAAGGGAATAAAATGTTTTGACAAGTGATGTTCAAAACTGGATCAATATCGCCTTCTGGAATGTTTTCCATGCGGAAAATGCCAGCAACATTGGCTTCTGCCAAAAACATTACGCGTTTGTCTTCCAAAGTAGCAGTAACCGTTGCGGTTAAAGAAGATTCATAAAAATTGTCTTCCAATGCTTTGCTGTTTAATGCTAATTTCACTTCTACACTGGGTGCTTCTTGAACCAACAAAATTTCTGGTGCGTGTGGCAATTCCAAAGAAGCATTTTTGACATAAATGCGTTCTACATTAAAAATGGGTTGTTTTTCTTCATTTGCCATATTAAAAATTCCTTATTTAAAGTTAATCTTTTGACTGAAAAATTTCTTTCTGCTCAAAACAGTGAAATCATAACAGCCCTATTGGGGGTTAAACAACTTTCAGGCTGCCTGAATGAATAAATCATCTCATAAATGTCGCATATTCATCACTATGGGCAACCTGAAAAATCACAGCATCAAAAAAAATGGATTATTCATCACTATCTTTTTTGATTTCTTTTTTATCCCTTCCTTCTTTGGCAGCTAAACCAATGTTTTTGCTGTATTCGTCTGGATTTTTCAATAAATCCAAAGCCGTTTTCAGTTGAACATCTTTATCAGGATTGGGTTCGCGTTTTGCCATCATTTCATCAAAACGCTCATCATCTGTTTTTTTGGCTTTTTTCTCTTGTTTATTTTTAGCGGCTTCTTCATCAACTTTCCCTTTGACTTCATCACCGCCTTTGGGATTATCCAAATGACCGCCTAAATCTGCCTCACGAATCGCAAAAACATCATCTTCGTTTTTGATTTCCAAATCGGGCACGATGCCTTGTGCTTGAATTGAACGGTCATTGGGTGTGTAGTACAAAGCAATGGTTAATTTGACTGCTGCACTGTTGGATAAAGGCATTACGGTTTGTACAGAACCTTTACCAAAACTTTGCACGCCCACCACCACAGCGCGTTTATGATCTTGCAATGCTCCCGTTACAATCTCGGAAGCCGATGCCGAACCTGAATTGATCAAAACGGTGATGGGTATGTCTTTGATATTATTGGGCAACCCACTTAATGGGTCTGCAATACCTTTATTGGCAGGCTGATAATCGTTGCGTGTGGCCTTGTAACTGGTACCACCACGACCATCACGACCTTTGGTGCTGACCACAGTACTATTGGCTGGTAAAAAGACTGCCGAAACCCCTACTGATTGTGTGAGTAACCCACCTGGATTATCACGCAAATCTAAAACCAAACCTTTTAAGGGTGCCCCATTTTGTTTGTATAAGTCTTTGATGTGTTTGACTAAATCAGCCGTAGAGCGTTCTTGAAATTGCATCAAACGAATATAGCCATAATCTTTTTCAATCAATTTGGAACGCACGGATTTTACTTTAATCATTGCCCGTTTCATGTGAACCACAATCGGCGTTGTTCTATCTTTGCGAGTGAGGGTTAAGGTGATTTCTGTACCCGGTTTGCCACGCATTTTTTTCACGGCTTCTGTGGTAGTCATGCCACGAGTGGATTCATCGTTAATTTTGACGATAAAATCGCCACTTTTCACGCCTGCATTGAATGCTGGTGTATCTTCAATCGGTGCAATCACCACGATGGAATCTTGCTTTTTGCCGATTTCCATACCCAATCCACCAAATTCACCAGAGGTACTTTCTTTCATGTCTTTAAAGTCTTTGGGATCCATAAATTCAGAATGGGGATCCAAGCCAGAAACCATGCCTTTTAAAGCATTTTTAATGAGTTCTTCATCTTTGGTTTCTTTGTAATAATTGGCTTTAATCTGATGGTAAACTTCCGCAAAAGTACGAATATCTTGTACAGGAAGTGCGTCTTTTTGAGTGCTTGCAAAAGATTGTGTTGAAATCGCCAAAGCAGCACCAGTAATGGTGCCTGCTGTATAAATGGCTGCTTTTTTCCATTCAAATTTCATTACTTTTCCTCTGATTTTATTGAATCCATTGAGATGGATTAAGTGGATTCGTATGATAACGAATTTCAAAATACAAACCTTCCGATTCGTTGGGCAACGCACCAGAACGACCCAGCGTTTGATGTGCGGAAACTTGTTGCCCTCGTCCAACAGATAGGGAAGATAAACCCGCATAAACTGTAACATAAGTGTGGTCGTGATCAATCACAACCGTGTTGCCGTAACCTTTTAGATTTCCCGCGTATGCCACTTCACCTTGTGCTACTGCGGATACAGGTTGCCCAGAAGCCGCAATATAAATACCATTAAAAGCTCCGCCAGATGCTCTTGCTCCACCAAATCTTCCTGAAATATGCCCTGCAACTGGCATGGGTAATTTCCCTTGTAATTGCCCAAAGCCCGATTGTTTACTGCTTGCCACTGGTGTTATTTCCTGCATAGGAACCAATGTGGTTTCAGTATTGGTATGCGTTTCTACATTACCCACTTTGGTGGTTGTGGTTTTTGTGGTTTTGCTTTCTACTTCCACTTTAACCACTTGATGACGAGACGATTTGTTATTGGCTTTTTTGCGTTGTTGTTCTGTGTTGATTTTTTTTAGCAACTGGGACAATCTTGCTTGGTCATTTTGCAAGGTTTTGATTTTTTTCTCATTCTGACGAATGTCATGAACCAGTTTGTCGGATTCCGTCAAATTGCTGTGTTTTTTCTTGGACAATTCACGAACGATTTTTTGTTGTCGTTCAATCAGCCCTTGAATTTTGCGAATTTGTGCTTGGACTTCTAATTCTTGCTGTGCCAATTCTTGCTGCTGAACAGTTAAATCATCAATCACCTTTTGATTGGCAGCCTGAATATAACGCAAATAGCGTAATTGACGACCTTTCTCATTAGGATCTGCGTTTTGCAACATCAGTACAATCGATTCAGCCTGCCGATTGCGGTATTGGGTATTCAATAAACGACCAACTTCGGTTTTAGTACCATTGATGCGTGTTTGTAAACTGATGGCTTTTTGTTGCAGACGATTTAATTCACTTAACGCCACTTGTTTTTCACGCAAGATACGATTTAATTCAAGTCGTTGACGAGTAAGTTCTTTATCGGTTTGTTCTAAATCTCGTGCGATTCTTGCCTGTGCATTTTTTTTGTTTTTCACATCTTGATTGGCTTCGTTAATGTTTTTTTGAATTCTTTGCAAATCCTTTTGCGAAGCCTGCTGTGCCGCATGGAGTGATAATGGCAATAATGCTACTGCACTTGCAATCAATAAGGTTTTCAGGCTGCCCATATAATCAAATTCTTTCCTGTCATTTCTGTTGGTTGTTCGATGCCTAACATTGCCAATAAAGTAGGGGCAATGTCTTTTAACGCACCGCCTGATGCAATATTCGCTTTTTCTCCTACATATAAGAAAGGAACGGGATTGGTGGTATGCTGGGTATGTGCTTGACCATTGGCTTCATCAAACATTTGTTCGCAATTGCCGTGATCTGCGGTAATCAACAATTCGCCACCTTTGTTTTGCAAGGCTTCTGCAATGCGTCCAATACAAATATCCAAAGTTTCCACAGCTTTAATCGCCGCAGATAAAACGCCTGTATGCCCAACCATATCACCATTCGCAAAATTACAAATAATTACATCAAAACGATCATGTTCAATCGCATCGACAATATGCTCTGTAACTTCATACGCTGACATTTCAGGCTGCATATCATAGGTTGCGACTTTGGGAGAAGGTACTAAAATCCGCTCTTCGCCATCATAAACAGTTTCATTGCCGCCATTAAAGAAATAAGTAACATGCGGATATTTTTCTGTTTCTGCAATACGCAACTGACGCAATCCCAAACTGGAAATATACTCACCAAAACCATTCACCACTTTTTGTGGTGCAAACATGACATCATGATGGTATTGACTACCGTAATCTGTTACGGACGCATAATAGCCAATTTGGGGATATTTTTTTCTTTCAAAACCCTGAAAATCGGAAAAAGTGAGTGCTTGGGTAATCTCGCGTGCTCGATCTGCTCGAAAATTCATGAATACAACCGCATCGCCATCTTGAATAATGCCGCTTTCATCTACCATTGTTGCTTGCACGAATTCGTCATTTTCATCTCTGGCATAGGCCAATTCCAAAGCCTCAACCGCTGATGAAGCATGAAAATTGACTGCGACTCCTGTTAAAGCATCATAGGCAGCCTGAACACGCTCCCAGCGATTGTCGCGATCCATCGCATAAAAACGCCCCACTACAATTCCTACGGAAGTTGTGGAATATTGCCGACAATAATCATCTAAACGCTGCAAATAAGCATGAGCACTGCGAGGAGGCGTGTCGCGACCGTCTAAAAATGGATGAACCACAATTTTTTGCATGCCCGCTTGATTGGCTGCATTTAATACCGCAAAAATATGCTCAATATGACTGTGAACGCCACCGTCAGAAAAAAGCCCCATGATATGCAAAGTGCGTTCAGTACGAGATAACGCTTTTTGCAAAACCTGATTATTTGACAAAGTGTTATTTTCAACGGCAATATCAATGCGAGTGATGTCTTGTTCAACCACTCGCCCAGCACCAATATTTAAATGCCCTACTTCTGAATTGCCAAATTGACCTGTTGGCAACCCTACCATGCGTTCCGAAGCATCAATCGTGCCAAAAGCAAAATCTTTTTTAAGACGGTTCAATACGGGCATGTGTGCCTGTGTAACAGCATTATCATCAGAAGCCTGCCGTTCTCCAAAACCATCTAAAATCAACAAAACAACAGGTTTTTTACGCAAATTCATGTTCAATAATCACAATTACAAAAAGACTACATTATAGTGGATTTTCAAGAATGACAAAAAACTGTTCCTATTTTGCCAATTTTTTCAATGCCAAACGCACACCTTCACCAATATCCACATTTTCAGGCAATTCTTTGGTGGCAAGAGTTGCTTCACGCTCGTTGTATCCCAAGGAAATGAGTGTAGCAATAACATCGTCTATTGTCCGTGATTTCGCTACTTGCGAAGTATCAGAAGCAAGATGTACCAGTTGTCCTCGCAATTCCAAAATCATGCGTTCAGCCGTTTTTTTGCCAATGCCTGGAATAGAAGACAAACGCCGTACATCTTCATTCGCGATCGCATCCGCCAAAGTTTTACTGTCAAATACGGACAAAGCACTTAACGCCATTTTGGCACCAATGCCGCTAACGCGAATCAAATGACGGAAAGATTCACGCTCTTCAACACTGGAAAACCCAAAAAGCAACAAAGCATCTTCTCGAACAATCATTTGAATATGTAAAACAACGCTTTGATTGATTTCAGGGAGCGTGTCAAAAGTTTGTACCGAAATATGTACGCAATAACCAATCCCAGAGACATCAATTACTGTATAAGATGGGTGTTTCTCTAATAAAATGCCAGATAGACGAGTAATCATAAATAGGCTTTCAAATTATCCAAGACGCAAAAATTTAGTTATTGTAAATTATTTTAAGCCACAAGGCTTAAAGCCTTTCAATCACAGTTTTTTATTTTTATTTACCAAACACTTAACATGATTATCAGATTTTCCCCTTGACGAACATTTCTTGTTGCGATAGAATTTCGAGTTTCATGGGCGTGTATAGGCACGCTGATGAATGTTACGGAGGGATTCCCGAGCGGTCAAAGGGGGCAGACTGTAAATCTGTTGCGTGAGCTTCGAAGGTTCGAATCCTTCTCCCTCCACCATATACTTAGCATGGATACAAGAAACCTTGCGGGTGTAGCTCAATGGTAGAGCAG